>DKOG01000057.1 GCA_002469915.1 Bacteroidetes bacterium UBA7368 | reverse complement strand
CACGACTGTGCAGGTTGTGGTGGGATCGGTATTTCATCCGGCTCAAAGTGCTTCGATCCCAAACGTAACAAAGAAAGAAGACCTGGTGACGGCCAACGCGATTATGTCGGCCACCTGGTCGGTACTGTTGGCCTTTGGGGCTGCGGCCGGTGGATTTGCGGCAGAGCTGTTCGGGCTTAAAGCCGTTTTTATTTTAGATAGCCTGAGCTACCTGCTTTCTGCATGGTTCATCTACCGAACGACTATTCCCCAGGAGACAGATTCAAAGCCTCGTGGTTCGCTCATTCGTACAGCCCATCGGGAAGTCGTCGAAGGGTGGCGATATCTGAGAAGCCATCCGGCTATTAGTAGGATGGCAAGTGTGAAGGGTGTTTGGGCGATCGGAGGCGGCGGGCTTATCTATATGTTGGCCTTGGTAGGTGACTCTATGTATCCGGAGCATCAGGCAGCAGCCATCGGTTTGGTCTTTGCTGCGCGCGGCATAGGGACCGGAATCGGTCCCATAGTCGCGCGCAGTCTATTTAAAAATGAGCGTAATTGGGTCGTCGTTATTGGCGCATCGATGATGCTTACGGGGCTTGGATATTTCATGCTAGGACTTATACCATGGACGTGGATGGTCATCTTCCCAATCATTTTTGCGCATATAGCCGGGGGCGCGAACTGGGTCCTTTCTACGGTACAACTTCAGCGCCGAGCCATTGATCAATATCGGGGAAGGGTGTTTGCTACGGAGTGGCTTCTCGTTATGGGAGTAGAAGCCCTTTCTATTCTCCTTGCGAGTCTCGTTCTTGAAATGGGACTGATTTCTCTCAGAAGTACCGTTCTGGGATTTGCAATGGCCTCAACTATAATAGGCTTATTTTGGGCGATAAGAGCGATTCCAGCGGAAAAATCAGATTATCGCGAAGGAAAAGTACCCGAAGTATAAAATGTGGCACTGAATTGGCAGTTACCTGAGAAACTGATTCTCCTGCATCTGCTTTTATGTCGCTAGACTCTTTACTCCAATTTATTTCCAGCTCCAGTGGTACCAATCGGGCGGATGCGGATCTCGCTTTTGCTGAGGTCTCTGAGTCGGGTGCTATTTCTGGAATTAACCCCTTTGGTCGATTGGCTTGGGGATGGCGTGTCGGCAGTCAGATGCCCGCTGATTTGCAAATTGCGTTGAATAGCCTGAGCACGGACGCTCCAGTCGAGTTACCCGTGACGCAGGGCGGTCTCCATCTTAAAGGCATGGCGAAGGGTAATGGAGAAGGTTGGTTTGTGGTGGGATACGAGCCTCATAAAGTCTCCGAACCTAGTGGCCAGGTGTCCTTTAGAGCCTTAATGGGTCGCATCCCTCAGCCTGCTCTCTGTCTCAATTCTTCAGGTCAAGCCTGGTACGCAAATGAGGCAGCGGCTCGGGAATTAGACGTAATGCCATCAGAATGTCTTGGACGCCCTGCACTTGCAGAGCTCATTGCCCCGGAAGACCGGTGGAAACTAGCGGAATTAATGGAACTGGCCGCGCGAGACGGTTCAGCGCATTCGTCGGTGAGATTTGGCACTCAGTCTTCTATAGGAGTTTTGCATCTTGTACACTCGGTTCGGGATGAGTTTCAGGCTGTCATCCTTACGTTCGGGGAAGAGGATACGCTCTTGGATGGTTCTTACGTTCAGGAATCCTTCTATCAGTCATTTCTTGAGCAAGGTCCAGTTGGCATATTGTATCTCGACGCCAGTGGCAGGGTAACCTTTGAGAATCATTATTTCCGTCAAATTGTGGGCGATCAAGCTGATGCTTCTTGGCTAGGATTATCGCTAAATAAAATACCTTGTCTTGATGAATCTGCTCGCGCAGATCTTCAATCTGTTCTATCGTCCACCCAATCATTTACGTTTACCACTGAATTAAAGGGCATAGGTGGAAGTGAGCAATCTAGATTTGTTCAAATCCATGCCTCCGGCATTTTACATCCGGACGGGCATGTGATTGGTGCTGCTGTCTTGATGGAAGACCTCACCGAGTTGATCTTCAAAAATACGGAGGTCAAAAGGCTTGAGCGGTCTGAAGAAGTCAAAAACACGCTTCGCGAACTGGCTACGACCAGTCCTGATCCACGCATTTTCAGAGATGCGGCGGTTGCTGCGATAGGTCAAAATTTGGGTGTGGCCTATGCATCCCTCATGGGTCTTTCTGTGAGTAAGGATCGTCTGGTAGAAATCTCATCTTGGTCTAATTTGTCCGATCCGCCTTCGCCGGAATCTATTCCGCGAGGTGACCTCTCATTTGTTGAGTCTTCCGGAATAGGTCAGTTGATCTCCTATGGTTCACCCGAATCGGCCGCCATCTGTGCCCGATTTGAATGTCATGATTGCTGGATCACCCCCGTTCATGACAATGCTCAATTTGCCGGGTATCTCGTATTCACTTGGGACGAAAGTATCGCTACTCCTGATTTTGCCAAGCGAGATTCCATGCGTGATCTGACGGGGTTATTCGAGTCGCTGTATTCCTGGATTCAATTGGGAGCACGCTACCAGACGACGGTAGCCTCAATTGATGACGCTTTGTTCGGTTTCAGTCTCAGAAAAGACCATTCTCGTAGATATCACTTTGCCACATCTCAATTCGCACTCCTGACAGGTTATCAGCCTTCGGAGTTGATGGAGGACAGTTCTAGAGGAGTCAATTGGATGGAGTCAGTTATTCACGTTGATGATTCTCCGCTTGTTAGAGCACATAATAAAACGTTGATGGAAGGACACGAAAGTCGCGTTGTGTATCGAATTTGCCATCGTGATGGATCTACCCGTTGGCTGCGCGAGCACGCGACGCCGAGACGCGATGCAACGGGAATGACGGCCGTAAACGGTATCATTTCTGATGTTTCAGAGCAAAAAGCCGCTGAATTGGTTTTGCTACAGGCGAAAAAAGAGGCTGAAGCCTCTGATCGCGGTAAGACGGCGTTTATTGCTACTATGAGTCACGAAATCAGGACACCGCTTGGCGCTGTTAACGGGTTTTCGCAGCTCCTGCAGAAAGAGCTTGAGGATTTCGAGGAGGAACTGACTACCGACATCCCTGAGCAGATCTATGAGTTCGTCTCGGCCATTAGTGAACGCTCTCAGAAGCTTCAAGCACTAGTACACGATCTGTTTGAATTGTCCAATATTGAAATGGGCAAAACATCGATTCAATTGGCCCGAGTTTCGGTTGCTGCCTCATTGCGCGCCGCAGTTGAAAAAATTCGGCCTTCTGCTGAGCGTAAAGGGCTTCGCTTGAATCTAAGCGTCCATGACAATGAGTTACACATTCTTGGTGAGTCTCGAAGACTGAATCAGATTTTGGACAATCTGTTGAGCAATGCGGTTAAGTTTACTGATGAAGGTGAAATAAACGTCCTGCTAAAGTCTGTGAATGATTCAGCCGTAGTTGAAATTGAGGATACGGGAGTTGGCATCGCCGCCTCGTATTTGGATCAATTGTTTGAGGCCTTTTCGCAAGAGGAAGACTGGAGAAACCGAAAATATCAAGGTACAGGCCTTGGACTCGCTTTGGTCAAACGACTTGTCGAGATGATGAACGGTAAGGTGAGTGCCAAGAGTCAGAAAGGCAAAGGGTCAACCTTTACATTGAGTTTCCCCATTCCAGCTCCGTATCGCATCTCGGATCATTCATCAGAATCTGGATCTGGATTTTCTCCAGATAGCTCGGCATTCTTTAGGGCGTAACGGATATTTCGCTCTAACCCAGCCAGTTTGGTTCGTTTGACCGCATTTTTGCGAAATTGCTCACTGAACTGAGATTGGCTGATGGTAGCCCAGTCCAAAAGAGGGGTGTCCAGCATGCCTTCTCTTGGTGCATAGCGACTTTCGCGTGATTCGGTTTTGAACTTATTCCAAGGGCAAACATCTTGGCACACGTCGCAGCCGAATATCCAATTGCCATGTTTCGACGCTAAGGAGTCAGGAATATCATCACCCTTGTGTTCGATCGTGCTGTAGGAAATACACGCCTCTCCATTGACTACATAGGGCTGCACGATAGCGCCGGTCGGACATGCGTCGATACATTTGGTGCATGTTCCACAATGGTCGGCTATTGGACGATCTCCGGGCAATTCAACATCCACGATAATCTCACCAATAAAGCACCAACTTCCGTGGTCTGGAGAAATCAAATTTGAATGTTTTCCGATCCAGCCTAAGCCTGATCGAGCAGCCCAAGCTTTATCCATTACGGGGGCTGAGTCTACGAAGGCACGACCTTGAGCGCCATCGGTTCTTTCGTTCAACCAACCGAGAAGTTCAAAGAGTTTTTCTTTGATAACAAGATGGTAATCATCTCCCCAGGCATACCGGCTGATTCGTCCCGTTTCGGGTTCTATACTGCCGTCATGGGGGTGATAATAACTATGCAGGACGGAAACGACGCTTTTTGCTCCTTCAACCAGATTCCGTGGATCGGATCGCTTGTCGAAATGACCGGTCATCCACTCCATAGATCCATGATATCCGCGATTCAACCACTCTTCCAAGCGAGATTTTTCTTCGCTCAATTCAGTAGCGGCGGATATACCACATGCCTCAAAGCCCAGTTCGATGGCTTTGGCCTTCAGCTCTCGCGCAAGCGTATGGGGATCAATGTGCATAATTGTGATTCGGATGATGGGCAGCGCCAATATAGTGCTTCGCTCCAGCCATTCGAACCCGTCAGAAACTCAAGATGAAACCCATTTCTAGCGATATAGCATCGAGCAATCGAAAGGGACGGTCGTGACTTTGTGGTTTTCCACACAGCCTTTGCCATCCTTGCCTTTTGGACAAACTTCTGGACCTACGTCAGATTCGAGCGTGAAGCGATCTGCCGTTAGCCCAGCCCCCACGTAGTAATTGAAAATCGTTTCAGCGCGTTTCCGGGCAAGTTGAAGGGCAGCGATATCGGCATCCATACCGCTGGCGTATGCAATAATGGATACGCAACAGGTCGGATTCAGGCGTAGTGCTTCAATATTTTCGTCTAGATTCTCACGGGATGAGGTGCTCAGGTCTATCGTATTGGATGCGAAATAGACGCTATTTAGCTCAACTAGCGTACATACTCGGGGCGTACGGGGTAGTGGAGGATCATAGCCAGGAATAGCGAGTGGTGGTGGAATGGGTGCCGGCGGAGGCGCTGCTTGCTTGAAAGGACTGCGGACACAACCCCTGAGGCCACCCATCACTAATGACGTATTGTGGGGGTCGTAGTTGTCTTCGTTGCGCCAGACATAATTAAGGTCCCAACGATAACTGGCCTCTACAAAGGCGGACCAGCATCCGTTGAATGCTACATCTACTCCTAAACCTACAGGGAGATGGTAGACTGAGCGTTCTGGACCAGGCACTCCTTGTCCTGGCAAATCCACTGCGTTTTTACTGTCGGCTGAAAATAAATCAGCGGTTGTCGCTCCAAAACCTGTGAATACGTACGGGAGAACACGACTTTTCGATCCCGGCCGAAGGGTCATCACAATTTCAGGTTCAAACATGAAAATGTGGCTGGTTAGAAAATCATTTGCTCCTGTTCCCACCAGTTTTCGGCCATCTTTCGTGCTTAGATTGGTCAGGAGAACCATTCCTCGAAAGAAAAACCAGTCTTTATGGATGGGAAATGAGCCCAGCAAAACAATGGCTGGATCATGCTCGCGCACAAAGTTGCTCCCTCCACGGGGTTTCAGTAGGTCAACCGGACCGTGATAGGTGAATAGACCCACGGCGGCGCCGAGGTGAGCCTTGGTGTCGCGAAATTGGTTACTCTGGCCTTGCACCGTATTCGTGCAAGCTGCTATTAGCAGTACGAAGGCCAGAAAATGTTTCAAGGTCGTCTTCATTCCGGATGCTGTATTTCCTGAACATATTGAGGGCGTCCTACACAATGCGTGCAGGATACTTATTCGAGGTATCGTCCGGGGTATCGAATCCTGAAATACAATTAATTCTCTTTTTTGAGGGAAGTAAGGGTCGCCGAAGGACGTTTTTGAAATAAAAAAAGGGGGGGCGGCCTTCGGCCGCCCCCCCTTTGAAAGATGTTAGCATCTTTTCAATCGTTATCGCACGATAATCGTGTCAACGCGACGGTACTGAGCCAGGCCTTCTTTCTTGCTCGTCATGCCTTCTGCGCGACCGTTACCGAGAGTTACAAGACGCGTTGCAGCAACACCGTTGTTAGCATAGAACTGCTCAACTGCACGTGCACGATCCTCACTCAAATCCTGAGCGCGGCGCTCACCTGGAGCCGAGAGTCCTTCCAGACGGACGTTCATGTTCGGGCATTCCGCCAGGATCTGGAGGTTGTCACCCAACGCACTTTCTGCGTCATCACTCAAAACAGAGGAGTTACGATCGAAGAACGCACCACTTAGTTCGGTAACCTCACGGCAAATCTGGGCTTCGTACCAATCTACTGATACTGACATTGTCCGAGAGTCAGAGCCTGCTTTATTGGATAGGTTGAGCTGTACGGTATACGTTCCAGGTTCACCAAAAGTGTGGGTAGGAGCAGAGTCGCTGCTCGTTGCACCATCGCCAAAGCTCCAAGCGTATGAGAGAGGAGAGTCACCACTCGCGGATGCAGAAAAGCGCACCATTGTTTCCGTGTCAGGCGAGTTGTTGCTAGCTTTCAGGCTCACAATGGATGCAGGAACAGGTGGGTTCATAACCACAACGGAACGAGAATACTGGTCCGAAGACTTTCCTTTCCGATTGGAAGCCGTTGCAGTCACGTTGTACGTACCAGCTTCTGAGAATGAATGAGTGGTCGACTCACCATTCGAGCTTGAATTGTCACCGAAGCTCCAGTTAACATCAACTGGAAGCTTAGCTTCCTCATTAACATCAACCGAAAAATCAGCATTCTGATTGGTCAGAAGGCTATCGGGAGCCGTCATGGACAGAATGTCGACAGGGACGCTCTTGCAGCCGGTCATAAGCATGCCGCTTACAAGAAACGTTAAGACGAAAAAATTGGAGATATACTTTCTTGACATGTCAGTAAGTGGGTGGGGTTATGAAATTTTCTATTTCGAACTGAATCCAAACCAATATAGGACCTAAAATCAATTTTCGGTCAAGACAAAAAATAAAAACCCGACCTCAGTTCAGAGGACGGGCTTTAACCTTCGTCATATTCTGTATCAACTACAAGGAGTTGACAAATTTGTCGAGCTGGCTTTTTGTGTGGCCTGCTTTGTTTTTGTGGATGATTCCTTTCGAAGCCATGCGATCCACGTAGGACTTCACTTCAACAAGTAGCTCGCGAGCTGATGACTGATCTTCGAGACCATGAAGCTTTTTGATCATCGTACGCATTTTACTGCGGTGAATACGGTTGCGTGCGCGACGTACTTCTGTTTGGCGAACTCTTTTAGCTGCTGATTTATGCTGAGGCATACTAGTTTGGGGACCGTAGTCTTACGGTATTCATCGGGTTTATTACAGAGCCTATAAATATAAGTACTTTGAATGGCTCATGTCAATTGTCTGGGGTTAGGTGGAACTCCTGCTCTCAGGCAGGAGTTTGCCCTTTTCGCTGCAATTAAGCCACTTTTTATCTTTCATGATCCGGTTTCTTGCTGAATTCATACAGAATATAGGTCAGTCTATCACCCTCATTGTGATGGACAAGGCTCAAATGGAGCAACCTCGGACCTATAACTTGGAGCCGAAGCGAGTTCTCACTTTTGCCGGTCTGAGCGTATTTGTCCTCTTTTCACTCCTTTTTTCTCTGCTTCTGCTAACGCCCATTCGGTATTCGCTTCCCGGATACGGTACGGTAGAGATGAGGAGGGAAGCTCGATTAAATCAGCTGCGGCTTGAATCAATGTCTGATTCTCTGTCCTTACAAGATGCCTATCTAAATAGACTTCGGGATATGATCTTAGGCAATGTAGATACCAGTGCCGTTGCTTCGAGCGTAGACGAATCTAATTTGAACACGGAAGGATCGAGTCTAGTTGACTTGCCGTTACCTCTTTCCTCGGGCGACTGGGAAGACCATTCCCAGCCTGCGCTTTCGATTTCTAGCTTGAATACGTCTGCTTCAGCCGTGTTTAACCCACCTGAAGCAGGTCCTAGCTTTTTATCGGCCCTTTCCTTTCCCGTTTTGCCTCCCGCCTCAGGCTTTCTTACCCGCGATTTTGATGCCCGAACAAGCCATTTTGCTGTGGACGTTGCAGCTGAAGAGGGAAGCGTAGTTCGGAGCATTGGAGACGGATACGTGGTTCTGGCGGACTGGTTGAATGATGGTGGGCAAATTATTGCTGTTGCTCATTCAGGCGGCTTCCTTTCAGTCTACAAGCACAATTCTAGACTGTTGAAACAGATGGGAGATCGGGTAAGAGACCGAGAGGCCATTGCGCTTTCTGGTAATACGGGAGAAATAACGACAGGGCCACATGTGCACTTTGAATTGTGGCATGAGGGACTTGCTCAGGATCCTAGAGCCTATGTTCTGGGTTGGTAGTATCAAATCGACAAACACCTTGCGTCATGGCTAAACACATTGCACCCG
>DKOG01000091.1 GCA_002469915.1 Bacteroidetes bacterium UBA7368 | reverse complement strand
TGTCACGCCAGAGACTAAATCCCTTGTGTGTCGTTCATTTACGGCGCTAGATGATCCAGATTGGTTGCCCAATCCTATATATCCATCCCGTTCTTCCAAAACGTCCAGCCGTTGAGCTGCCTCTAGGCGGGCAGAGTTCTGAGGTTTGGATTTCTTGCTAGATCTGTAGAGACTCTTCACTAATGTTTCCTCGACGCATTCAGCGCCTTTTGTAAGGTCCGGGCTGCCACAAAAAGCGGATCATGGGCCGGAGCCAATCGTGGGGCATAAACAAAATCTACGTTATACAGATCGTCTACCGTTCCCCCAGATCGAATAAGGGCTGTCACAACGTTCAAGCGCTGGCTTGTTCCCAAACCGCCCGCAATTTGACATCCGACCAACCGTCCTGTGGCAGATTCTGCTACGAGATGAACGTGAACGTCAGAGTGCGGAGATAATGAGGATGCGCTCCGATGCTTGATCGTGGCCGAAACGACCTGCTTGCCCAGTTTAGATGCTGCGCTTTCAGTCCATCCTGTATGACCAATTTCAAGGGACCCGAGCGCTAAAGCCGCCGCCTTGACCACAGCGGGGATGCGAGCTGGGCGACCCGTGCCTTTTCGGGCCGCGTTGCGTCCCGCAACGCGGCCCGACCGGAAAGCATTTAATGATAACGGGGCATGGATTATTTCGCCGAAAACAGTCTCTTCCCTTTCCACGCAATCCCCACAGGCCCAAATGCCTTTCTCAGACGTCTGCATGCCATCGTCCACCAAATATCCTTGACTAGCGCCCATCTTAATCCGAACGTCCAGGCCCAATTGTGTTTGAGGCTGCGTTCCTGTGGCTATTAGAGCCAAGTCGCAACCAATTTTTTCCCCCGCTTCTGTTAGGACAGCGGCAAGCCGGCCATCAGGTGCGACTTCCAAACCGGAGGCTCTATCATCCCGAACAGCAACCTGATGATGCCGTAAATGAGCCAGCAGACGTTCTTGCATGGGTTCATCTAGGCCTTCTTTCAAAATGGAATCTTTCGGTACGAGGATGGATACTCGAATCCCGCGCTCCTTCAGTGCCCAGACAACATCTAAGCCGACATATCCTCCACCGATAACGACCGCATGATGGATGGTTCTCTTGGCAAGCGCATCTTGTATCGTGCGCGCATCCTCCAGACTTCGTAACGAAAACACGTCTGGCGTAGCCGAGCGTAGGCTCTCTGGAATAATGGCGCTCGCTCCGGTGGCCAGAATCAGCTTATCGTACCGCATCTTGACCAACGTACTAGTCGATGCGTTCGCTACGTCCAGTTTTCGGGTTTCGGTGTGGATCCGCACCACCTCGTGCCGGATCAAGACCTCTACATTAAAGTGATCGGCAAAGCCAGCCGGTGTAAATCGGCGTAGCCGTTCAGGGTTTTCTAATGATCCAGATAACAGCATGGGCATCTCACACGCTCCGTAGCTGATATCATCTCCCTTTTCGATCAATACAATACGAGCATCTGGATCCGTCCGACGCGCTTCTGCGACCGCTGCAGGTCCCGAAGCGACCCCTCCCACAACTACAATTATCTGCTTCATTGTTTTGCACCTGTTCCCAACACATCTAGCGATGGTTCTGGGTGGCGATCTGTGTGCGCTTCAGCATGCTCTTCGGGCTCTAAATGGGCCGTCACAATTACGGTATCACTCGGAAATAACGCATGAATCGTATCCTCAACATTGTGGGATTTATCATGAGCAATCTGAATGGAGTCGTCCTCTGGAAAAAGCAAATGATATTCGATCCAAACTTGATCGTTGACCCGCCGATGACGCAGTTGATGAAAACCACAAATCACTTCATCTTTCACCGCGTTCTCTAGCAAGGTTACGATTCGTGCCGTTTCCTCAGGATCAGCGGCTTCCATCAAGCCATCGATCGATCTGCGAAGAAGCGAACCCGCCGTCCAGAGAATATTGAGCGCAACGATGATGGCTAAAACTGGATCCAACCAAACGAGGTCAGTTAACCAAACCAGAGCTAGGCCAAACAGAACCCCAACACTCGTCCACATGTCGGTCAGCACGTGGTGGCCATTCGCAATGAGCACGATACTGTTGTGCTTTTTACCTGTTTGAACCAGCCAAAGACCCAGCCCAAGGTTGATGACAGCCAATCCTGCCGTTATTAACAGCCCGATGCTCAAGCTGTGCACCTCTGGACCTCTAATCAGATCCTCAATCGCCGCATACAGGATGGTAAAGGCGGCAATCATGATCAGGCCCCCTTCAAACCCGGACGAGAAGTAGGCTATCTTCCCATGCCCGTAGGGGTGTTGCTCGTCTGCTGGCTGGGCAGAATACCAAAGGCTGTACCCTGCAAAACCGGTTGCGGCCAGATGAATGACTGACTCGATCGCATCGGAAAAAATGGCTGCAGAACCCGTAATGAAGTACGCAGACAACTTGCCACCCAGCATCAGGAATGATACGAGAAGACTGGCCACCATGGCAGGCTTTTGAGCGGCTATTCGGTCTACTTTAATATGCACGTTTAAGCCAAAGAGGCGGATCGATGAATTTAACTATCTTGGCAGGGCGAGCGGTGTAAATATACCGTTTGTTTGGGCACCTGACCTTGCTTAATCTCGTCAAAAGTAGGTAATCTCGCACTTTCCTTCGAGCATAGAATTTGAAACTTGAGCATATCGGCATAGCAGTTGCCAACATTTCCGAAGCAAAATCTCTTTTGCAAATCATTTTCGGAGTCCTTCCATACAAGACGGAAGCCGTGGAGTCGGAAGGAGTGATCACACACTTCTACCATGCCGGCGGCGTAAAGATCGAGCTACTAGAAGCGACTGACCCCTCATCTCCCATCGCTCGGTTCATTGAAAAACGGGGTCAAGGCATTCATCATCTTGCATTCAGCGTTGATGACGCTAAAGAGGATTTCCAAAGGCTAACTAACCTGGGGCTTCAAACATTGGGTGAAGGTCCAAAACAAGGAGCAGATGGAAAACATATCTTCTTCGTCCACCCGAAAGATACCCAGGGCATTCTCATGGAGTTCTGTTCAAAATCGGATTAACGCTTATGTCTGTGCGGATAACCGAATGCATCCAGAAGCAGTGGATCGAGCTGCCCTTGATCGTATCCTATTGGAAACGTAGCCACCCCGCCCAGACCGCGATCCAAGACAAATTGGTATTTGTGACGTAATGAAACGTCGTCCTCATACCACCCTTGCCAAATGCCTGTGGAGTCTTCAAAGGTGTAGTACGGGCTTCCCGATTCGTTGTCTCTCAAACTGCCATATTCGCGAATACGATCCTCGGCAGAAATTTGGTATTGCGGCAATACAAGCGGATCTACAGATCCAAAAGTGACGATTAAGCCATCTCCCCTCGTTGGTGATCCAGGATCTGCTGTTTCCACGGGCCATTCATATCCAAAGTAGGGAACGCTCATACTGATCCGATCCGGCGATACTCCGGCATCTAGGTAGCGATCCAGAACGCGCTGCCAATTATCATCTCCCCAACCTGAGATGGGCGACACAGGCCCGGCACGGGGACCCGTTTGCCAATGCAAATCATACCCCTGAACAATAAGCTCGTCATATCGGGGGTGAACCTTTTCCAGATCATACAAGCCGCCGTAATCAAAAGCGGGCACAAACATGGATAGGTGTGCAGAAGGCCAATCTAATTCAACGGTTTGAGCAAGGGAATCCGTGAAATGCTGAAAAAAGCTTCTAACCGTGTCTGAAGCCACTTCAAAATACTCGATGTCTAGGTGAAGCCCTTGGCCCTTGCTCTCTTCTATAAGCTCTAGGGATGACGCAATGAGCCTCTCAATGGACTCCATCGAACTAAACAAGGTTCGGATTGAATCTGCGTCCAGTAAGGCTAACGACGGAACGACGGGGATGTCCAAACTGTCCGCTCTCGCCAACCAACTAACCCATGCATGAGGCCATCCATTTCTTTCGAGAAGAGAACCATCTGAAGCTGATGTTGTCGAGAAAAAAACCATGCGATCATAAACAGATAAATCCATTTCCAGCCACGCACCTTTCATCCATGAGGCATAGTAGCCCGTCACTGATTTGGTCCGTACTGGAAGGTTCTCCATTTCCGTGACCTCTTCAACAATTGGGGACGCCTCCGGCACGACAACGGATTCTGCCGTTGAGCAACCAGAGAGCACAAAAGCCCCAATACAGATCATTTGGAGTAGATATGTAGTCCGTTTCCCTGGCAATATTCTTGAGTTGGATGGTGAGGTAGACTTGGTGCGAATAGTACGACGAACTCCCTGTATTCTTTTCGTCCGAAAATCAAATTTTTTAAGCGAACGGTTGTATTTACCCCACCTCTTCTTCATCATTGCTTCACACTTCGGTACTCAATTCGGGTGGTGGACTGCCGATACACTACGTGCAGACTCTGTTTTTTATTGACATGCTGAAGCGCTCTTGGGGATCTACTTCCCTTGCCGCGCGCACTCCTTGTCCCAACTGGTTCGGGTATCAACCTATCCTGTTCCAGTCCGGACGCACTTCCTCATGTAGACGTAATGTCTTCAGGGGTCTTCGGAAACTCGAGGGGCCGGTGATGCGAAAGCATCACCGGCCATCCACGAGCCCCTTCTCTACCGATTGGTCTTTCTGCCGCCAATGTTGTGTACCTGCTGATCAGGATTCTTATCATGGGCCCGAACCAAACCCGCATAATCAATGCTGAATTATGTCTGGGCCGGTCTGATCATTTTGAGCTTTGTTTTCGGGATCGCGTACGACGTACGAGACCTCAGCAACGATACCTATCGTAACGGAGCAGACTATCAGATCACCCTCTCCTCTGATGAACCTTTTGACACGGACGCACGCCGAAAAACTGTCACTGTGCACGTGGATCCGGTCTATTTCCAATCGTTTTACGGCGTAACTGAACAGCCTGATTCTCTTTTTTCTGGCGTGCTCATCCAGACTGAAGAAGGATCTCAGCTTCGTTTTGCAAAAGATGCTGCCGTTCCTGAGCCCTGGGCCACTATCCGTTCAGAGACCTCTGACCGGGATAATGACATGCGCGGCACCATCGCCAATTTGGGTTTCAGCTCTCCAACCACTGCCAGCGCTTCTTTTCGATTCAAGGATGTCCGCTTCGTAAAGATGCATGCGATTGCTCAGGCGGCTATCTCTATGGCCGAAACAGCCGTTTCCCTAGCATTGAGCTTGATTGGCATTATCGCCCTCTGGATGGGCATGCTCAAGATTGCGGAAGCGAGCGGGTTGATCCATACGGTTGTGCGTTTCACACAACCCATTCTGCGCCCCTTATTTCCCGAAATTCCGAAGGACCATCCCGCATTGGGGATGATCGTTCTTAATTTGACAGCCAATATGCTCGGGTTGGGAAACGCCGCTACTCCACTAGGCATCAAGGCGATGGAGGAATTGCAAACGCTGAATCCAGATCCAGACACGGCCACCAATTCGATGGTCATGTTATTGGCCATGAATACGGCTTCCGTTCAGCTTGTACCGCCCGTTCTGCTTGTCGCCCTGATGGGACTTCAAATCAATCAGTTGATATTCGCGATCATTATCGTGACCACTATCTCGCTAGTGGTGGCCG
>DKOG01000087.1 GCA_002469915.1 Bacteroidetes bacterium UBA7368 | reverse complement strand
CACGCGCGCCCGTCACAGATGGAATTCCGCAAGCTACTCCATTGGCAGCTTCATGCGCTAGGACCGCAAAACAGACGGCTTCTTTCGCATCCGGGTCGAGTCCAAAATCGGAACTAGATTGAACGGCCGTACCGGGAAGCCCTTTTGTGAGTGCAGACATGATAGCCTTGTTGTGCACACCGCCCCCTCCCACAATCAGACGATCTGGTTGACCAAGAGCCCATTGCCCGATTGCATCCAAAATACTTCGCCCCGAAATGCTGGTAGCCGATGCAATCGTATCGGCTACGCTTAACCCACGCTTGGCCGCTCGCAATCGAAAATCATCAATAAATGCCGCATTAAAGAGCTCTCTTCCCGTTGACTTCGGCGGTTTTTTAGCGAAATACGGCATGGCCAATACTTCGTCTACCAATACCTCGTCAGGCGACCCCAAGACAGCTAATGCCCCGTCCTGATCGTATGCCTCTCCTCTGATGCGAGCCATAAGGCCATCAATTAGCACGTTAGCTGGTCCCGTATCAAATGCAACGACTTGATCGCGGGGCGTTGCAGCCGGCAGGATCGTGATATTCGCCATACCACCTAAGTTCAAAAGGATACGATGTTCATCTATTGAACTGAACAAGGCCCAATCGAAATAGGGTACAAGTGGGGCGCCTTCTCCGCCCAATGCCACATCCGCTGTGCGAAAATCGCCTACCACCGTCTTTCCCAGATGGTGGGCGAGCATGGATGGATCCCCAATTTGAAGGGACGATCCTGCGCCTAAAGCTGGATGTGGATCGTGATAGACAGTTTGTCCATGCGAGCCCACAAGATCAATGGATTCTAGCGAAACGCCTTGATCAAGGCAGATCGACCGCACAGCATCGGCATAAATGAGGGCCAACTCAGCATTGAGTTGCGACAAATCAGAGATGGAGGACGTGTCCGGTTCAATATTGCGAAGCAACCGTTCGCGAAGCGAGTTCGGATAGGGTGCAGTGCCAAAAGCCTGAACATCCATTGTTAATCCTTGTCCGGATCCTGAAAGCTGCACGACGGCTACATCAACGCCATCAAAACTCGTTCCAGACATCAACCCCACTACCTTCCGGTCATGGACTATCGCTCCTGTTTCATGCTTAGATAAGCGGCTCATGCGCTCTTCGTTTTCAGCCGCATTTCCTGAGCTTTCGCCTTGAACATCTCTCTCTGTTCCGGATGTTGATCTGAAAGCTTTTCATAGACGTCGGCCGCTTCCAGAAAATACTTCTGATGCGCATAAATACGGGCTAGCGTCTCAGAAACGACATCCTCTATTTCGGTATCCAAGTCTGATTGCGGAATCATGTCCACTTCTGGATCCGGTACAATTCTAGCCGTCTCCAACTCTTCAATGAGCTTGTCCAGATCCTGAAACTCCGGTGTTGGAGCCTCATCGGGGGACGCCTCTTCGATGGAGACCGGGTCATAGTCTGCCGTAGCCGCATACAGATGACGTAAAACGGACTTTCGAAGTCCAGATTCAATTACCTCATTTTCAGGACACAAATAGGCTGCTTTCTTCCAATGAGAAAGTGCACCATCGTAATCTAGTCCCATTTCCAGCGTCTGAGCCATGAGCACATGCGCTGTAATATGGCCAGGCACTTGTGTAATCAGATCACTCAACACGGACTTGGCCGAGTCAAGATCTCCGCTTTTCATTGCGGATGCTGCGCGTAAAAGATCGGGTACTGACATGCAGGTTACATTCTACCAATTGGACGTGGCCGCCGTGAAAATATCCTCGGCGATCTTGATCAAAGCGGCAAAGGCCGCGGATTCTTCTTGATCAGGATCAAACGGGGCGTATTCCTCGAATGCCGAGAAAGTACGATTGAGCAATTCAGCATCCTCTACCTGATCCTGATATTGAACCGAAACGGTTATAGAAACTCGATTCCGAGTAGCCTGTTCATTTCCAGATACCGATGTCGGGACATTATCGTATCTGGTAATTATGAGCGACAATAAGGCATCTGCAGCCAATTCATTGGGCTCCAACGACAACCGAGTTTGTCGCACGAAACGATCAATCAGTAGTTGCGTCATCTCTTCATCCATTGCGCTCACCGTCGAAATCGAATTGTCTTCGACAAGCGGAATCGCAATCGAACCCAGATGCTCTGGAATAGTCGCTCCTGTAAAGCTGTAATAACCACATCCGGAGATGAGGAGAAGAAGAACTATGGGAACGAGCTTTCTCATTCAGGCAAATGACCAGCGGCTTCAATTTCTTTCAGCTTACGATACAACGTGCGCTCACTGATTCCCAATGACTCCGCGGTCTGTCTGCGATTTCCGTCGTATCGGCTCAATGCCGTTAGAATGAGCGTGCGCTCTGAATCTTCGAGCGTTGGTAGATCATTGGACCCGGATGGCGCTGGAGCATCATCATCCGTATCAAACTCGTAGGGAGCTTCCTCGATAAAAGACGTATCCGCAGACTGAGGCTCATCGTGCATAACTAACAGCCTACTTGCTTCTGGCATACTCGGCACTTCAGGCTGCGCGCCCGTGCGCGCAGCGGATACCAAAATGGCAATCTGCTCCTTGAGGTCTCGGACTTCACCCCGCATTTCAAGCAAGGCTCGATAGATCAATTCTCGCTCGCGAGCACCCGTCCCATCATCAGGAGCATTGCCTCCAGTAGAGGCAATCGGTACTAGACCCACACCAGATCCGTTGGCTGTAACACCTCGCAAGTACGGACGGATATCCTCTGAACCGATCGTATCACCCTTAAGCAACACAACAGTCTGCTCGGCTACATTACGTAATTCGCGGATATTCCCAGGCCAGCGGTACCGCATCAACATTTCGCGAGCGTTCAAATCTAGTCGCCGACCAGACGTATTGTACTGCTGAGAAAAACGATGCTGAAAATGCTCAAAAATGGGCAAAATATCTTCGCGACGGTCCCTGAGAGGTGGAACGTGAAGAATGACGGTCGAAAGACGGTAATACAAATCTTCTCTGAACCGTCCTGCCTCCACTTCACGTGCGAGGTCCTTATTCGTGGCTGCCACTACTCGTACATCAGACTTCAAAATAGCCGTCGATCCAACTCGACTAAACTCACCTGTTTCCAGAACACGGAGCAAACGAACCTGCGCCGTCAGCGGCATTTCACCAATTTCATCTAGAAAAATGGTGGAGCCATCGGCTTCTTCAAAGTATCCTTGCCGCCTTTCGACCGCACCCGTATATGCTCCTTTTTCAGCTCCAAACAACTCCGATTCAATGAGCCCTTCCGGAATGGCGCCACAATTCATGACCTGCATCTTTCGGTGCCGACGGCCGCTCGTCTCGTGCAGAGCTTGAGCAAACAGCTCTTTTCCAGTACCGGACTCGCCCTGAATTAAAACCGTGATTTCCGTGCTAGCCACCAACCGAACACGATCCAGCGCATTGCGCACGCCTGATGACGCACCAATGATTCCAAACCGCTCTTGCATCGATTGTCTGTCCATCTACCTCTCCCTTAGCTGCCTGGTGTATACAATCTAATCGGCTCAGCGATCAGAGTGGCCGAGGTACAATCCGTGACCCGCACTTTCACGTAGTCACCCTTCCCAAAGTCCGACCGATCCAAGACCGTCATCTTATTCGTGTCGCTCCGACCAGATAACTGCTCGTCGCTACGCTTACTCAGACCTTCTACGAGAACAACGTGCTCTTTCCCAATTTCAGACTGATTGCTCTCAAGTGAGATCACACCTTGCTGCCTGATGATTTCCTGTAAGCGTCTCTTCTTCACATCCTCCGCCACATTATCCTCGAACTTGCGCGCTGCATACGTATCAGGACGCTCAGAATACATAAACATGTAGGCGTGTTCGTAGCGTACCTGTGCCATCAGGGATAGCGTATCCTGATGCTCTTCTTGCGTCTCGTCGCAAAATCCAGCAATAATATCAGTAGACAGTGCCACACCGGGTACGATCTTGCGCGCACGCTCTACCAGATCTAGATATTGCTCCCTAGAATAGGTCCGTTTCATACGCTGCAACATCGCCGTATTCCCGTGCTGCACAGGAAGATGAATGTAGTTGCACACGTTTTCCCGCTCGGCGTGTACGTGTAGAAGGTCATCTGAGCAATCTTTCGGGTGACTTGTGGAGTAGCGAATTCGAAGGTCCGGACTAATCATCGAAATACGATAAAGCAGCTCGGCAAAATCAACAGACTCCCCCCTATATGAGTTGACATTCTGCCCCAAGACAGTCACTTCTTTAAAGCCTTTTTCAACCAACGACTTACACTCGTCAAGAATGCTGTCAACTGGGCGACTTCGCTCTCTTCCGCGAGTGAACGGCACTACGCAGAATGAGCACATATTGTCGCACCCGCGCATTATGGATACGAACGATGAGACCCCGTTCGTATCGTAGCGAACGGGTAAGATGTCGGCGTAGGTTTCCTCTTTGGAGAGCTGAACATTGACAGCAGCTTGGCCGGTATCAGTAGCTTCCCCGAGCAAATTACCCAGATCTCGATAGGCGTCAGGCCCTACAACAAGGTCTACCAGTTTTTCCTGCTCCAGTAAATTCTCTCGCAAACGCTCTGCCATACAGCCAAGCACACCCAATTTCAGATCAGGATTATTCCGTCTCTTATGGGCTCGTAGCTCACCCAACCGGCGTCGGACTTTCTGCTCAGCATTCTCCCGGATTGCGCACGTATTTATCAGGACGACGTCTGCTTCTTCTACATTGTGCGTCAAGCCATAGCCCTCTGATTTCAAGACAGAAGCTACAATCTCGGAATCCGAAACGTTCATCTGGCAACCATAGGTCTCCAAATACACTTTTCGTTTACCTGGAGCCGTGGCTGAAACCTGCTTTGGGGCATCCAGGTCGTCCAGAATGGGAATATCAGTATGGATTTGCACGAATACTTTCGGGGAATCTTTTATGGAAGCGGATTCGGGTTATTGAGCCTGAAAATTGAAAAATGTGCCGTTTTGTCCGATTTGAGGCTACTCGCTTCGCTTCAACCCCTCATATTCACTCCGGTTCGGGGTTTGAGCGTAAAAATCCCGACAAAGTGTCAGACTCATCTAAGAACGAGTTCAAGCTGAACCACGCCCCCGACAGGTCGTATATTAGGCGCTTCGATTCCTCACACATTCAGCGAAAACACATGTCAGGCCACAGCAAATGGTCAACGATTAAGCGAGCCAAAGCAGTCACAGACGGCAAACGCTCCAAAGTCTGGGCGCGAGTCACTCGGGATATCATGGTCGCATCACGTGAAGGCGGCGGTGACCCAAGTCAAAACCCTAGGCTGGCTACGGCTGTAGACAAAGCCAAGTCCGAGAACATGCCCAAGGATAATATCAATCGTGCCATAAAACGGGGTACGGGTGAGATTGAGGGCGCGGACTATATCGAGGCAAGCTATGAAGGTTATGCCAACCATGGCGTCGCACTGTTTGTTGAGGCACTCACGGATAACACGAACCGGACGGTAGCTGATGTTCGCCACTTGTTCAGCAAGTATGGGACGGGCATGGGAAATACTGGATCTGTTGCCTTCCTTTTCGATCGGAAAGGAGTATTCGCTATTCCGGCTGAAGACAACGACGAAGAGACGTTATTTGAATTGGTCGCTGAAGCTGGCGCTGAAGACCTCACCGTGGAAGACGATGGGTTTGAAGTCACGACTCCGGTCGAGGCGTTTGGATCTGTGCAGGCAGCACTGGATGAAGCTGGTATCAAAACGATGGAAGCGGGCCTGCAACAAGTGCCCACAACGACTACTCGTCTAGATGCTGAAGCCGCAAAATCGGTCATGAAACTCATCGACCACCTGGAAGAATTGCAAGACGTTCAAGCGGTCTATTCGACCCTAGAAATGGACGATGCGACGATTGCGGCTATCTCATGATCATACTGGGCGTTGACCCTGGATCTAATGTCACGGGCTTTGGAATAGTCCGAGTCGAAGGACGCTCATGCACGCTAATTGACTCTGGTGTAATACGAGCGGCCAAAGCGGGCGATGATCACACGCTGCGATTAAAGCGTATCTACGATTCGATTTGCATCCTGATTGGGGAGCACATTCCAGATTTGTGCGCCATTGAAATGCCGATTTATGGCAATAATCCACAATCGATGCTAAAACTGGGACGAGCACAGGCCACAGCCATGATGGCAGCCCTAAATCATGAGATCCCGGTAACCGAATACACGCCGAAAGAAATCAAGAAGGCGGTAACGGGAAACGGAAATGCGTCCAAAGAGCAGGTTAGATACATGGTAGAAACCATGCTAGCCATGCCCAAAGAAGGCTCCATCACATTGGATGCCTCTGATGCCCTGGCTGTCGCTCTATGCCATGTACATCGCGGCGGTGGTACTTCTGCAAGAGCCTCCCACAAGAACTGGGCAGCATTTATAAAAGACAACCCGAACCGAATCCGTTAGTCTTCTTTCTTTTCGTCTGCTTCAGCTTCATCGCCTGATCGAGCTCCTTCATCATCCTCATCGCTAAACAGTGTAGCGGCTTCGATCTCTATTGGTGCTTCTTCCTTGCGCGGGCGCTTTGCCTTTGGTTTGGCTTTTGCCGCTTTCGGCTTTTCTTTTGACTTGGCTCGTGCTGCTTTCTTTGGAGCTTCGCCTTCTGCTTCTACCTCAGCTTCCGCCTCTGTATCAGCTGCAGGTTCGGCTTCCGTAGCCATCGCAGCCTCACCGTCTTCAAGAGCAGCTTCTACTTTCTCTTCTTCCACTTTAGGCTTCTCTGGAAGCGGAATAAATCCTCGCTCCATATCCCTGAGATGGACGATTTTTTCAGTCTCTTCTTTTGAGACCGCACCATGGCTCATGTGGAAGACCAAGTGCGAAATCTGTTTGTCTTTGTTTGGAGCCTGACTCCACTCCGGGTGAGCTTGTTCGATTATCGAAATAAGAATTCGAATAAATGGATACCGCTCTTCCTCAGTCTTGTAGTCACCAATCCG
This sequence comes from Bacteroidetes bacterium UBA7368, assembly GCA_002469915.1. GTDB lineage: Bacteria > Bacteroidota > Rhodothermia > Rhodothermales > UBA10348 > UBA10348. Next base: position 1,839 of record DKOG01000087.1, on the reverse strand, counting down.
CATGGCGAACAGGTCTGCGTTTCTTCCGACCTGGCGGTCCGTCACTTTCTGTTCGTACTTCATGGTTTTTCGGGCAAATGGGATACGTTAGGACACCTAAGACAATGCAATAGGCAAAAAGAGACCAAGAATGGAATTTATACATTGCCGCTGCGCTAACCAAGCATTCGCATCGTTAACATTTGACGCAGGCTTTTTGGCAGAACCCAAAAACATATTTTGAGTACCATCGAATCCCAAACCGATCCGAATGATAGATCACTGTGAAGATCCTCGAATTCCCATATCGCTTAGAACTCTTGCAAGCCGTGCCTGCGTTTCATCGCAGGGCCCGGGATACACGAGAATTCGATGAGGGCCAACTTGTGTATTATGGCCCCCACCCTGCCTATTATGGCATTGGAGAAGTTAAAACAACCCTAGAGGGCTATGTAGCCGTAGATTTTCGAGGTACCGGTGAGTTCGGAGTGCACGAGGATATCTTCCAGCCGCAGTATCTTATTCCAATTCCCTCTTCCACGATGAGCCTCCTGTAGGATAGACGTATGCGGAGATTCCTTTACTTGCTCCTGCTTTTTATAGTCGGATGCGGTCCTTCGACCGAGAGCATTCCGTTGATTGACGGTATGGTCGACAACTTCAACGATGGCAATAGAGCCAATGATCTGGGGTATGAGTGGACCTCCGTTTCAGGAGGAGGAGAAACGAATGCGACCATTTTCATTAATCCCGGTGGCGTAGACGACCGCTCGATCTATGAATTACTTATCGGTGGTACTCGGCCCTTCGGGTCATCTGGCTCTCAAGTTTCTGGAGCGCGGGTAGCGCTGGGATCTAGCTCAAAAACAGCAAATGTCACGGCCTACGAAGGACTAGAAATCTCCATGAGAGGGACGCCTGGATCCTATATCATACAAATCGGCTCGGCTGCAATTACCGATCACGACTATTACAATTCGTACGTCGAAGTAACAGAGCGATGGAACGTCTTCCAAATACCATTTGGACTCTTTCTACAAGAAGGATTTGGCACCGATCGTACGCTCACTCGTCACGACTTAACTCATATCGCGATCTACTCAAACATCACTGGCCCGTACAATCTGGCGGTGGATAACGTGCGATTTTATTAGATCAGTTCGACAGCTTTTCGCCAATCTCATCCTTCTTCTGTTCGAACAACCACTTAATCATAGCTTTGTCTGAATAGGCATGATCCCACGCATTGTGACCCACTCCCATTAATTCGGAGTATCTCACATCAGCTTCGAGTGCTTGAAGGGCTACATTCATACTTCGCGCTTGATCCACCGGAACAACTGAATCTGCGTCTCCGTGAAAAATCCAGATTGGAATATTGGATAGACGTTCCGCGACATAGGGAAATGCCGCGTCACCTGCAGGAGCCCAGGCTGGGTAGTATTCCTGAATAGGATTGACAAATCCACAAATGGGCACGATCGCAGCAAATACATCCTCGTTCTCCACGGCTGTATACCACGTGCCATATCCTCCCATCGACAGACCGGTCAAATACACGCGATTTGCGTCCGTATTAAACTCTCTTTGCGTCTGTGCTAAGGCACGCATAGCCATTTCTGAAGAGGCCCCATGCCATGCTGTACCCGTCGGACTCTGCGGAAAAACGACTACTGCTGGCCAGCTTTCCGGATGGTTCTGAAGTGCGGGTCCCAACCCTGTTCCGACTTGCTTTTCGCCGTCTTCGCCTTGCTCCCCATATCCGTTCAGGAATAGGATTACTGGCCACTCCTTTTCAGCCGTATACCCAAGCGGTACATAGACTTGATAAATTGAGGCGATGCCATCATTACGAAGAAC
>DKOG01000030.1 GCA_002469915.1 Bacteroidetes bacterium UBA7368 | reverse complement strand
CCTCGCAAGACGCAATCGTCTCAGAGAATCAACATACTTCCAGCTTACCAGCGTATCTCGGTTGATCATTCCTCCACGAGGCGTTCTTCCCAGATCTACCCAAGAATACTCTGGGACACCATGAATCACCTTCATGGTATCCAGTCTTGATTCCTGTGCCCCAACTACTAATAGCAGCAGATAGACCGCAAACGTCCCGGCAAGCACCCGCCCATTCAAGCGCGGTCGATATGGGGTAAGAACGGATCCCTTTAAGGCGCCTCCTGAAACCTGTTGCCGCCAAGTTGTCCGCTTTGTGGACCGACGGAATACACGCTGTGAGTTAAACGGAAGATCAAATACCGAGTGTCCCGTTGTCTGTTCGAAATGCGCAAAAACGTTTTCCGACTCCACTTTTTTGACCGAACTCAACATACTTTCCCACCTCCGGCGCAAGGCATAGTTACCGAAAACCCGTCGCATAAACCGCGTTCTTGCCGTTTCTAGGCCCGGCAACCTGAGCGATTGGCCCTCCACCTCTTGAACGGCCCAAAAAGGCATGTTCTGCTCATCTACATCGACATCCATAATGTGACGCCCGGCCCTGACAACCGGCTTTATGGTCTCAGTATTTCCGAGTCCGGAAAAAAGAGATTGATTGCCAAACGGCAGCTCCTCAAATGAAGATCTGGTTCGCCAAAATCGAAAACGTGGGAAGTACATCATAAAGGGTAAGGGGAAAGCGCGTCTTGCATTAATTGGACACGGCATGGGAGTGGACATAACTCCATCATTGAAATAATTGATCGGCCCAACTTCGAAGCGCGGAATCCTTACGAAAGCGCTTGCAGATCTTGTGCACATAAGAGCGTACCGTCGGCACTCGTTTTCCTATAATTCGGCTTATTTCTTCGTAGGAAAGATTCTCAACAAACTTCATGCGTGCCGTTGACTGCAGAAACTCGGGTAATGCATCAATGGCGTTCAGAAGCGACAAGTGAATGCTGGCGCTGTTGGCATCAAGATCCAGTAGGTCCGGAGCTGCCGATGGCTCTCCCGGCAAGACATCGAGTCCAACGATCATTTTCCTTCTCGAGACAAAATTGATGAATGTGTTTCGGCAGATCACACTCACCCATTGCGCATAACGATCGTGGCTCAAGACATTAGTCCGATGCCGCTCTATTTTTTGATACGTTTTTTCAACAAGCTGATCCAATTCCGAAGCCTGAAAAGCACCCCGTCTCAAAAATTTGATCAGGAAATATTTCCGGACATAACAATAGGTCCAGAGATCAATGAGGATCTTCTGCTGACGCGTACCCTCTACCATATATATGGAGAAGGCTTCGTTAACCTGTTCGGCTTCTTCAAGCCTAAAGGGAAGCCGTGAGGCCAGTGCCTCAAGGGTCGACAATTCGGTTCGGTAAGACATGAGCAAAAAGCGATGCTGATAACGGGTTCAGCGCGCGTGATCAGTGTTTGGGGTGGGATTGATCCGCGACTGCTCACCTATAGAAACGGAAGGTGGCCGAACCGAACGCCAACAAGGCCGATATCCTCGGAATTCACAATAGGCCGCCACGAGTGGGCTCCCGGAGGGAGCCCACAAAAAAAGGCGGGGCGGATTGTATATCCGCCCCGCCCAACAAAACTCGGCTTATGTCGTCGACCTATGTAACAGAGTTACTCAACACAGAGGTCGCCGTCAAGATCATCTGATACATCTAGCGTAATGGATGGACCTGTGATGACTTCATTTCTCGTTTCAACCTGTCCATCAAAAGAGGAGCTAAATATATACGTAGCTCCTTGCTCAAGTCCAGGAATGGTAACGCTTCCACCGGTAATCCGACCAAGGTCATCATGAGTCAGGTTGTCATTCGTGACAATAACTGAACCCGATTGCAATGCGGATTGACCCTCCTTCCTGTAATTGATTGTATAGCTGCTAATCGTGGTTGTTCGAAGCGCCGTACATGTCGGACCGAAGTCTAGTGCAAACGTTACATCGATCACGCTTGCAGCCGGCGCAGGAAGACTCACATTAACCGTGTTGTTACATGGACTAGCCACCACGGTGTTCGTACCATCTACAGATACTGAAATAGATGCGGCTGATGCCGGAAAGTCATCAATCGTATCAGAGGATGACCCAGACGGCATTGAACGGCTTCCACTCCACATGATTCCACCAGCAGCATCGAGTGCTTCTGCTGTCATATTGAGAGCACCAATATTTCCATTTCTGGCCACGTTCACAACCACAGGACATGCCGTTCCCGCATAGCCTGCACTCCAAGTAGAAAGGTGATTGGTCATAAAAGTAGCCCTAAAGTTTCCGTTTCCATCGGGTCCAGCAACGGCCGCACTTCCTTCATCCTTCCAAATACCACCATCATCGTCATAGCTCATTATAGAAATGGCTTCCCCGTTCTTAATGACCTGACCGGTGCTCGGATTCAGCGTCGTTCCGGGAACGTCAATTGACAATTCGATTGGCGGGCTAAAACTAGTTACTTCATTGCCGGAGCCATCCGTCACAGTGACGGTCATAAACCCTGCTGTCGTAATGGGCGCCTGCGTGACGACTCCACTTGACTGCTGTACTCCACCAGAATAACCTCCTGGAAACGCTTGGGAGGTTTGCGTAGTGGGGGCCGTATAAAAGGCAATCGATGTCTGAAGAGCTCCCGATGCGGCTTGGCCAGCAGACGTTGTGGCCACCGTTCCCACAGGAACAGAAACAGCTGCTGCTGCCTGATTCGTAGCATCACCCGAGGCAGTTGAGAGCTGTACCGCTTGCTGCACTGTTCCACCTGAGGCTTGGCCGACGGCATTGGCTGAAGCACCTCCTTGTACCGTTTGGTTCTGGCGCACCATAAATACGGTGGTCTCCGTCAAGCCAGTATTAGAAATAGTTACGGTTGAGGAGCCCGTCTCAAACCCCTGTGCCTGTCCAACAACCCGAACTTCGATAGGGTTTGATTCAGAGGGCACGAGGGCATTCTTGATTCCGAACCCTCCGATACCGCCGACGACATCTAACTCGGAAATCGGATCAGAATAAATGTCGATGACATCGGCTCCATTATTTCCAAGAAAGCGCATAGAAACCTGCTCATTCAAAAACTCATCCGTTTGCGCATCGACGAAACGAACCGAAACGTTCGTGTTGATTTCTTCGAGGGCGATGATTACGTCGAACTGTTCGAACGCGTCTTGGGCCGCATCAAAATCACAACCCGCGATCAGTAGGGTTCCAGCCAGAATGGCTCCAGAAATGGTATTGATAAATCTATTGTTCATAGTAGAGCACCTCATCATGCCCGTAATCTAACGTCTTAATTTGCTATTCGGGATCCTTGAGACTTAAAGAAGTCGAATGGACAGCCCCAACGAAACGAGGGGCATCCACTTGAAGGTTTCCAAACCAGCTTCCATGGTTGGCCCAAAATTCGCTGTGGGAGCAATCATTCCCGTGCCAGTCATATCAAAAGAGGGCGATCCTTGATACAGCACTCCGATGTCAAGCAAAAAACCGACCCGCGATCCTCGCGTCGCATTACCAAAACCAATCCCAGCATAAGGGCTTACCGATTGATCAAAACTGACTGCCGCAGTCATCGAACCAAGTTTATCGGAGGTGAAAATCTTTCCATCAAGATCAAAGTCTGAAACCGGAACGCCGGTTGCTGTCACTTCTCGTTGGTCCATATAAGCGCCGCCTGTTAGACGAAAACTATTTCCAAAGGGATGAACGTCTAATAAGGCACGAAACCCTCCCCAGGTAACATCCCCATCAAATCTTATTTCAATATCGTCATCCTTCTCTGTACGCGATCGGGTGATGGAAAATAGCGTACCTCCACCCCGGACGGTAAGCTTCTTCCCAATAGGCAGCATAAGCTCTGCACCGGGACCCATCGTACCTGCACGCAAACCCAAAGCGAGGCCCCGATTTTCTTGAGCATATGCAGTTGATACAAACGCAAATAACATTATCAACAATAAAGTTCGTCTCATGGCGCTATTGACCTAAAAACTGATTTTAAACGGATAGGGGAGAGTACCGATAATCGCCCTGTTTATCAAGCATTTGACGGTTTACTCACTGTGAATTGCATGTTTCGCGTACACCTTCGCAAGGGAGTAGATGATGGACAAATAGGATATTTGATTACTCGTTATGCCCTGCTCACGGCCCTTTGCTATTTCAAGATTGGTGGAAGAATGCGTCAGGTGTCAACTTTAATGGCCCATAAGCGTGCATGAGACACCAAAAAGCACACTCTTCGCCTTCCGAAAGGTTTTCGAGTCGTTTTTTGATTGATCGACGCTTAAAACATCCCTATTTTGGGCGTCTGCGTTTTTTTCCGGCAGCCCACTAATGGCGCTTTTGCCATTTTGCCGGAATTCACTTTTGGATACCCATCCAACTAAATCAGAGTCCCCGATGGACGTCAATAGCTTCAAGACAATGAGCGCCAAACCTGCTGAAGTAGAGCGGGCCTGGCATATTGTCGATGCAGAAAATCAAATTGTAGGCCGCCTGTCATCGCAGATAGCCGCAATCCTCCGTGGAAAACACAAGCCTAGTTTCACACCTCATGTGGACTGTGGCGACTTCGTCATTGTAATCAATGCCGATAAAGTGCGCTTCACAGGAGATAAGGAGAATGACAAAGAATACTTCCGCCATACCGGTTACCCGGGTGGTGGTCGCGTCCGTACTCCTGCGGAAGTGCGTGTGAAAAAGCCCACCTTTATGGTTCAGAATGCTGTCAAAGGTATGCTACCAAAAGGAGTGCTTGGCCGCCAGATGCTCACCAAGTTGAAAGTGTACGCGGGAAGCGAACACCCACATGGTGCACAGCAGCCTACACCACTCGAATTCTAAATCGTTCTCTCCCCGAGAAAAAGAACAAACACTGAAATATGGCAACTGCCCTTAATCAGTTCATCGCAGTAGGTCGTCGTAAGAATGCGATCGCACGCGTATACCTCCGCCCCGGTGGAAGTGGTAAAGTAATCGTCAATAAGCGTGAGCTTAACGAGTACTTCCCAACTACCTGGCGTCAGAATTCCGTTATCTCTCCATTCGGAGTGACCGAAACAACCGGTCAGTTTGATGTAGTAATTAACGCAACTGGCGGTGGACAAACCGGACAGGCTGAAGCCTGCCGTCTTGGTATTTCGCGAGCCTTGGTCAAATTCAATGAAGAGCTGAAAAAGCCTCTTCGCGACGCCGGATTTATGACGCGTGACCCTCGTATGGTCGAGCGTAAGAAATACGGACAGCCTAAGGCGCGTAAACGCTTCCAGTTCTCGAAGCGTTAGAACTACTCTATCAGCGTTCTGGCATCTTGCCAGTCGCGTTTATCACACATACGTCTGGATGCCCGCCGGGGTGACCTTAACGGGTTTCGGTGGGCGCGTGAATGACGTAGCGGAATAAACCCTCTATATAATGAG
>DKOG01000255.1 GCA_002469915.1 Bacteroidetes bacterium UBA7368 | reverse complement strand
ATGGGATGATCGCCCTCTGAGCGAATACCTTGCCTTACGTGGTGGGGCAGGGCCTTCGCCTTATCCCTTCCAACGTGTCGATTTACCAGTGTCATTCCAAAAAAATAGGCCACCAGAAAGCCGATGGCAGCGAAGGTCAATCCAATGGATCCTGCGTTTTCGTATCCAAAGGCGGCCCACGATTGCCCAATTGAATAGGCTATTCCGGGTCCCATTGAGAAGCCAAGGGGTAGTAGAATACCGGTTGCAGGGTTGAAGTCGGGGACTAAAAACCAAGTCACTGCCAACGCCAGAGACAGTCCGAGAATGCCTTGCAACAGCATGATTACCACTTGCATAAATCCGAGGTTGATCACACCCCACGAATGCTTCTTTTCGGTCTTAAAAAGACCAACACAAATAAACGTAAGCGCGAGAAGGTGATACACGTAGGCACCCATTCGGGCCGCATCAAACGGCAAAACATTGAAGAGTTCTGCTCCGAGAAGGAGACCGAGAAATCCGGCAATCAGGCTGTTGGGTATTAAATACCGCTGAAAGAAGGGGACGTAGCGCCTGAGCAAGGTTCCGGCCAACAACAAAGCACCCATTAATGAGAAATCAATGAGCAGCTCTCCGACCGTAAGATTCAAGATCCAGGCTTCCATAAAGCGATTAGCAATTCAGTTCTGGGATTATGCGATTCAAAATGTCCTGCCATGCTCGAACACTGCCTTCGTATTTGAACGTAGCGATTACACGCTTGGATGGTGTCAAAATCCAGATTTTATTATTGCGTTCTAGGCCCGTGTATTGGACCTCGTCTAAGGGTATGCGAAAGCCTGGAGCCATGGAAAGGTGATCTTTAAATATGGAGATGCGCTCGCGACGATACGCACGAACAATCTGATCATTTTCGATTATTTGGACATCGGCCACATTGGATAGTAATGCTTCTTGGTTTGCAGCCGTAAATGGAAGGGTGCGAATAGACTCATACATGTCCGCTGTCAATACGCGTTTTCCCGTTTGGTCGTGAATTAGGCTTGAGTCAGGGTTCATTGTCCAAGACTGATCTCCATGCCGCTGAACAAGGCGATTGGCTCCTTGCTCAATCAATCCGCCAAAATGGCCGGTGTACGGATCTCGGTAGAGCAGTTTAGTAACACCTGAAATAGGACGGAATGCCCGCTTAGGTTTAACGGCCTCAGAGACGACATTTTCATCTTTGCTAATCGGCTTTTTGAGTCGGTCCAGAGAGCTTTCAAGAGTGGGATTGTCGGAAAAGTCTATTGCTGGATGCACTTCCACTTTGATATGGGCAGGTCGCGGATAGGTAGCCCATCGCGGCCAACCGACATAAGATCCGTTAATCACGACTGGATAAACAGGAACGCCTAATCGCATGAAAACTTTTGCCGTAGACTCAATCCAGGGATCTGGTCTTCCATGCCAACGCCTGCCACCTTCAGGGAAAATGACGATCCGGCGCTTCTGCTCGATCATTTTCCAAATCTTGCGAATTAGATGAGGCTCAGGCACGCGTTTTTCCGTTCCCACAATTCCGGCAGCCGTGAAAAGGAGAGATAGCACACCTGAGCGAAGGTATTCCATAGTCATCACCCCGGCGGTGCTTTGCCCAAGCTCGGTAAACGCGTTGTAAATGAACGGGTCGTAATTATTGGAATGGTTTCCATAGATAAAGCAAGGCCCAGGGGGGAGGTATTGGTCACCGATGAGTTCGAGGTGCCAGCAGCGTTTGCTGAAGGCAATGACACTGCTTCTAAAGGCCAGCTCGGATGCAACGCGTCCGAAGGGAGGGTAGGGACTCGATGGAGTACTTTTCAACTGTAGAATCAGGTTTCCATGGAATAAGCATTGGTAATATAGCCTTCATTTTGCATCTTGTACTACGATTGAGGGATAACCCGAATCGGAACTATATAAGCAAACTGCCGGAGGCCACAGTGACTAAAGCAGATATTATCGACCAGATATCAGACGGGACAGGATTAACCAAGCTGGAAACCGAAGCAGTGGTTAATGGATTTATGACCGTAATCAAGGCGGAACTCAAAAAAGGGGGGCGCATTGATCTCCGGGGATTTGGATCGTTCACCGTTCAGCATAGAGCAGCCAGAACAGCCAGAAACCCGAGAACAAATACACCGGTACCTGTACCGGCAGCATTCATCCCAGCATTTAAGGCATCGAAGGAATTCCGCAAGGAAGTCGATGAAGCGATGCATTAGAGAGGTCTATGAGCGTAATCTGTGATACCTGTGGAGCCCGTTTACCAGAAGGTGCGGGAATGTGTGAGTTGTGTGGTACGTCAGTTGACGGTGTCGAACATGAGGCATCGATAGTTGAAGATGAAATTGTTGATGTTTTAGATTCTGCCTCTGTGTTTTGTACATCTTGCGGAAGAAAAAACCCAGCGGGCGCGAACTACTGCGCTAAATGCGGCACCGAGCTCGAGCAACTTGACGATTTTTCGAGCGCGAAGAAGAAAACGAGAAACCCCAAAGCGAAGCAGGCGCCAAGTCATCAGGACCGAGCTGCCGTCTCGGGGAGTGATTCTGAAGTGGGCAAACGGATCATCGTTATTGTCGCTTCTGCTCTTTTGGTTGTCGTTGCGTTGTATATCATTTCCTCCATGAGCAGCGGCCGATCTGGAAGCGATAGTGCAACTGCACTGCCTTTGGATCAAGTAGTTGAAGAACCGCTTGCACCTCAGTTCGCATCTCGCCAAACGGAATTGCAAGACCGAATGCTCGGACTCTCAGGAGACCGTCTAATAGCCCTGAGACGGGAGTTGGTAGATCTGTATTTTGCGGCTGGAAGACTAGATCTTGCAGCGACAGAATCAGAATTTATTGCCACAGCATTACAATCTGAAGACGAATGGTCGGTGGTAGGCAATCTGTATTACGATTGGATGGAAAGAAAAGACATCTCATTGCGTGCGCCTTGGGCCCGAAAAGCAGTGGGCGCCTATCAGGAGGTCCTGAAATTGAACCCGGATAATCTTGATGTGCGTACAGATATGGCCATTGCCTATATGTACGATCCTCAGAATTCTATGATGGCCATTCAGGAAACCAACACGGTTTTGGAAGCGGATTCGCTTCATATGCAAGCAAACTTCAATCGGGGCATTATGCTGATGCAGATTGATCGGAATACGCAGGCCATGGAGCAATTTGAAAAGGTTAAGCGGATCGTTGGAGACGTGGACGATCCGGTATATCAGCGGGCAGAATTGCTTATCGCCCGATTGAACGGAGAAAGTGCGGCTGTTTCCCAATAGCTTAATCGTATTTATTATTGCCCTGAAAACGGCTTTTTCATAAGCTACGTTTGAGCGACGAGGTCAGCGTCATGGATGGCCATTTCGTAAAGCGGATCCTATTGCTCGGTTTCCTTCCGCATTATTCGGTTCAGAAGTGGTTATGAATGCCATTTCTTCCTATATATAAGCCCCGGAAGTTCTTGTCTCTTAGCCCCTCATATCTATGCCCTATATACAAACGCCAACTGTTTATGATGTCTGTATTGTTGGTTCAGGAGCTGGCGGCGGGATGGCGGCTTATGTGCTCACCAAAGCCGGTGCAAACGTTGTAATGCTCGAAGCGGGCGGGGATTGGGACACAGCCCGCGATGGAAACATGTTGACGTGGAACTATGAGTCGCCCCGACGCGGAAAAGGAACAAAAGCGCGACCGTTCGGCGAGTTTGATGCGTGTGATGGAGGATGGGACATTGAGGGAGAGCCTTACACCAAAGCAGAAGGAACGGAATGGGATTGGTTTCGAGCACGCATGCTGGGTGGACGAACCAATCATTGGGGCCGTATTTCATTGCGTTTTGGGCCAGATGACTTCAAACGACATTCAATTGATGGTAAAGGTCACGATTGGCCTATCGGATATGAAGATCTGAAACCCTACTACGATCGGGTAGACGATCTGATTGGTATTTTTGGAAGTGCAGAAGGCGTATACAACGAGCCTGATGGTAACTTTTTGCCCGCGCCAAAACCAAGATGCTATGAGATGATGGTGAAAGACGGGGCCTCTAAGCTTGGCATTCCTGTGATTCCTTCCCGTCTGTCCATTTTAACTAGAGATCTCGGTGGAAGGCCAGCTTGTCATTACTGTGGGCAATGCAATCGAGGTTGCGCGACGCGATCTAATTTTTCTACTCAGACGGTCTTGTTACCACCAGCGCTGGAAACGGGTAGATTGACGATTATCCCTCATGCGATGGCGCGAGAAGTGCTTACAGATACCGAGGGGGAAGCAACGGGCGTATCGTATGTGGATACACGCGACCTCCGAGAATACCAAGTAAGGGCTAAGGTCGTCGTGCTCGCCGCCTCGGCTTGCGAGTCGGCTCGCCTCATGATGAACTCTAAATCGCCTAGACATCCCAATGGATTAAGTAACTCCAGCGATGTGCTTGGTCGATACCTAACAGATTCTACGGGCGGAGACGTCATGGGGTATTTTCCTCAATTGGTGGACATGCCTGTCCACAATGATGATGGTGTAGGTGGGATGCACATCTACATTCCCTGGTGGCTAGAAAAAGACAAGTCGCTTCCATTTTCGAGAGGGTATCATATTGAAACCTGGGGGGGAAGAGGCATGCCTGGATATGGATTTGGCGGAGGCATACATCGAGCTAATGATAAATTGAACGGAGGGGACCGTACGCGTGGCGGCGGCGGTTACGGACTGCAACTCAAAGATGATTATCGTCGATTGTGGGGATCGTTTATTGGTATGTCAGGCCGAGGCGAGATGATTGCCCGATGGGAAAACCATTGCGCTATCGATTCAGATGTGGTAGACCGCTTTGGCATCCCTGTCTTAAAGTTTGACGTGAGGTGGAGCGAAGAAGAATTACTGCAAATCAAACACTTCCATGAGACAGGAAACGAAATTATTCGGACCATGGGAGGAGAACCCATGTGGGATATACCCGGAGCAGATCAAGACTATGGAATTACGAGACCCGGTCAGATTATACATGAAGTGGGAACGACGAGAATGGGAAATAATCCGGAATCGTCTGTTCTAAATAAATACTCTCAGGCTCACGAATCTAGGAACGTGTTCGTGGCTGATGCCGGACCGTTCGTGTCCCAGCCTCACAAGAATCCGACGTGGACCATTTTGGCCATGTCCATGCGTACGTCTGAATACATAGCAAGTGAAGTCTTGAAACGAAATCTGGGAACAGCCTAATGAACAGACGAGAATCCTTGAAATTAATGGCCGTTGCCTCTCTGGCGGCCGCCATTCCGGGCTGTACGTTAGAGAGTGTCGACAAGGCGGCCGCCAGAGTGGATGGCTTTGAAGACCTTTCAAAAAGAAAGCCTTCGCAGATGTCCACCCACGAATACACGACGTTATCACGCTTGGTGGACTATATCATCCCGGCAGATGAGCGTTCCGGCGGCGCGACGGATGCGCACGTTCCGGCGTTCATTGACTTCATGATGGAAGACACGCCCGACTTAAGTGGTCCGGTTAAAGAGGCGCTGCAGTGGATGGATTCGGCCAGTACCCGCTTATTTGGCAGCCTTTTCGTTGAGACTTCTGAGGAAAACAACCACAAATTGCTCTCGCAGATTGCGTATCCAGATGACGTGAAGCCAGATATGGAAGACGGAGCGGCCATATTTACGATGATGCGTGATCTTACAGCCTCTGGTTTTTGGTCTAGCAAGGTTGGCGTTGAGGATCTGGGTTACATGGGCAATACGCCCCAACCATCATGGGATGGATGCTCGCATGAGGCCATGGAGCACATTGGACTTTCCTACAATTCGTAGCACCTGTACACACATTACTATCACCGAAAAGTTGATTCTTGGTTGGGTCAACCGTGCAGACTTAGTGCGCGTCAACGGAGTAGGTGAGCAGTATGCAGATTTACTGGAGCGTTCTGGTGTTGATACGGTACCTGAATTGGCCGGAAGAAATGCAGCCAATCTCCACGCTGAAATGACGGAAGTTAACGCGGCTAAAAAATTGATTCGGGTACTGCCTTCAGCGAGCAAGGTTGAAGGTTGGGTTACTCAGGCAAAAACAATGGATCGTGCGATCAACTATTAGTTGACGATCATTCGGAGATGATTAGGGAGAGGGTTTCCATTTATAGGCGCTTGCCAGCCCGATCACTCCAGCCAGAGTGAGGATTCCCGGGGCCAGCATAGGGCTGGCCCCGGTGATGGCCTCTAAAATTACATCCGTCCAAATCGCATTTGGCCGGATTTCTAGTTCAAACGCCATGTTGTGCTCCAGATGTTCGTACATACCGAACAGACTAGTCAGCACAGAGACGATCATCACTGAGCGAAACACCTTCAGGGAAGTCACAGAAGGTGACAAATGGAAGTAGACGATTCCCAAAAGGCCAAGAAGGCATGCTCCAAATGGGATCCACTGGATGAAGCCTTCCATATGATTGGACAGCAGTAGTTCTACCGGTGTCATTAAAAAAACGATACCAGCAAGAATCAACAGGAATTGTCGATACCACGTTTCCATATCTACCGCAGGCTATTCCTGGATCAGATAATGCCGAGCAAATTGTTCTGAAATGCCGCCAGCTACCTCAGTAACCTGAGCTAAGAAAGCATCGGATGAAGCATAAGGACGGCCATCCATCAGGCTCTGTGCCATTGCCTCGCTCACACCCGAAATCTGCATTATCGTAGCAAGGTCAGACTCGTTATAATCTACAGGGACGTATAGATAGTTTTCGTAGGCAGCGATGACATCGTCTTCAATATATTTAGCCATTTCCCGACGGAACTGGGTGATGCTGATATATGGACGATACTCGTCGAATTCGCGGACCATTTTAGGCGTTGATCCGGGTACACGGCCAAAGTCTTCTAAGCTAGCTTCATTCAAGTCAAGCTTGTTTATCGGCCCAAAATTTAGCGTATCCTGAACGGCTTCCGCTTCCGAACTCGTATCCGGAACGCTCACATTTTTTTGAGGTGCATCTTCGGTCCCACAGCCAGACACTACGAGTACGAAGGCAATAATAAAGGAATATAGAATCATGGTAATTAGTCAGTTATGAAGGTTAAAGCTTCAATTAGTACTTGGCAGGCTTCGTTCCCGCCTGAAGCGCTTTTTGGACGAATTCTCTGATATGCTCATTCGAGGTTTCAAGATCTTCTTCGCGCAGATACATCATGTGCCCGCTTTCATATCCTTCCCACGTCATTCTGTCCTGTAATCGCCCCGATGGGTCCAGGTTCCACATAGTGTATTTGGCATTGAAGTAGTCCGTTCCACCATCAAAGTATCCTGACTGTACGAACAGATATAGATTTGGGTTTTGGGCCATAGCGCTTCTCAGGTTCTCACCCGTTTTGTCACCATCGCGATTCCAGGGATGAACTGGACCAAAAACATTGTATTGGAGCGAAGTATCGTACTCTAAAACCTCTCTCAGGTAGTGATTAATGGCCGGAGCAAAGGCATGATTCCACGCAGACATGGCTGGATCATAATCATATCGCTCACCTGCATTCTGCTTATCACTTCCGCGGTATCTGGAATCGAGGCGGCCAACGGTCAGGTCTTCGTCCCTAAGAAGGTCCTTCCAGAAAAAGGACGTACTGACGTTAAGACTGTGGTCCTCAAAAACTTCAGCTGAAAGGCCTGAATACTGCGCGGCCTGACTAGCCACGGCCGTGCGTGAGGATGCATCAAGTGATCCTCCTCGAGCGATGGCTGGCAAGAAAGTGTCTAGCGTATACGATTCGACCTCGTCCAGTAGATCCACAAGAGGTTGCTCTTGAAGGGCCGAATCCAGCGCATTGTGATACCAAGCGGTTGCGGCGAAGTAGGGCAGGCGCAGTGCAGCTGCAACGGGTCCTTGTCGTTCAATACCAAGGCCCGTTGGCGAGACTAGGATCACTCCATTCAGATACATCCAGTGACTGCCCTGAAGCCTCGCAGCTAAACCACTGACCCGGTTTGTGCCGTAGCTTTCTCCAATTAGGAATTTGGGCGAGGTCCATCGATCGTTTCTCGATACAAATGTCTCAATCCATCGAGCGAGATAGTCAATGTCTTCGTTTACCCCGAAAAATTGATCGGTATCAACAGAATCAGCAGCGCGCGAAAAACCCACGTTTACTGGATTTACATATACGATGTCGGTCACATCCAAAATGGAGTGCGGATTGCTATGCACCCCATAGGGTTCGATGGGATTGCCTTCCGGATCAATGTTAAGTTGAACGGGGCTCGTGTATCCAAGGTGCATCCAAAGGGACGCAGATCCAGGGCCGCCGTTGAAGGAGATCATTAAGGGACGATCTGCTCCACCATCGGCCTTTTGATAGAAGGTGTAAAAAAGGGAGGCAACGACATGGTCATCATCGCTGTACACAGGTTGCTTGCCGAAGGTCACCTCGTAATCGATGCGCTCACCTTTAATGACAACGCTACTCGTCTTCGTGAATGAATGATCATGTTCATTGATGACTTCGCCTTCGTATGTGCCGGACGATTGAGCCATTGTCGTCAGCGAAAAAAGCGCCAGTAGTAGGGCAAGAGAGGTAGTTTTCATTCTGAAAAAGATCAAGTATTCGAGGGATCGATTCAGAAAGTATACGACCTCAGACGTTTTCAATCATTTGAGCGGCTAATTCCTTTACAAATTTAGCCGCCACCATAGCTGTCATCCCGTTCACGTCCCGTAGCGGGTTGTATTCGACGACATCGGCCCCGACAATAGGGTTTTTTATGGAATGAATGAGGCGCAATACCTCTCGAACAGACATGCCACCGGGTTCATGATGCGACACGCCTGGGGCAAAAGAAGGGTCAAGCACATCTAGGTCCAGAGAAATGTAGACGGGACCGGTGATATTCAGCACAGAAGCAGCAGGGAAGTCCCTCATTTCGAAAACTCGGACACCAAATCGATCAGCCTGCTCCTGGCAAGGCGCATTCATGGTCCGAATACCAATCTGAGTCAACTCGAGGTCGGGAAACTCTTCCAGCAGCCGTGCAAACGGGCAGGCGTGCGAGTATCGGTCTCCATCCAGATCATCGTATAGATCTGGGTGCGCATCAAACTGAATAATATGAAGAGGCATACCCCGTCGCGCATAAGCCATCAGGATGGGGTATGCTACAGAGTGATCCCCTCCGATGCAGAGGGTTTTGTGACCAGCCTCTAATTCGTCCTCTATAGCCTTTGTGATCTGTTCTCGGTGTTCAGGACCATCATCTAGAGCTAGGTTTCCCCGGTCTTGAATATGGTCACCAAATTGGCCACCGTTCTCTGTTGCCAGATTAGAAGATGGACTATAGATAGCCGATCGCACGAGATCCGGAGCTTGGGCCGGACCCTGCATGAAGGACGATGAAGCATCGTACGGTATGCCAAGTAAGGAAATCATACCGGAACGTACGTCCTAGTCGGCTGAGGATCTACGAGCAAGTTCGGCTTTTTTACGAATGTGCGGATCTAGATGGCGTTTGCGCAATCGAAGGGAGGAAGGTGTCACTTCAATCAATTCATCGTCGCGAATGAACTCGATGCACTCTTCCAAAGACATCTTTCTTGGTGGAATGAGTTTCTGGAAGGCATCGGCAGAAGATGCACGCATGTTCGTGAGTTTTTTCTCTTTCGTGATATTCACTTCAAGATCAACATCACGACTATTTTCGCCGATAATCATCCCACTAAACACCTGGTCCGTTGGCGATACAAACAATTCGCCTCTTTCCTGAAGGTTGACAATGGAGAATCCGGTGACTTTTCCTTGGCGATCAGAAACCAATGCTCCCGATGCTCGATGCGCAATCGGACCAGCCCATGGTTTGTACTTGTCGAAAAGGTGTGTCAGTATCCCGGTGCCTTTAGTATCGGTCAGAAACTCGTTTCGATATCCGATTAATCCACGACTTGGGACTTCAAAATCAAGGCGAACGCGGCCAGAACCGTGATTTACCATCTTGGTCATGACTCCCTTGCGCATACCCAGTTTCTGAACCACTGCGCCCATAAAGTCTTCGGCTACGTCAATCAGAGCGAGTTCAAAAGGCTCGTGCTTTTTCCCGTTGACTTCCTTGGTGATCACATTGGGCATACCTACTGAGAATTCAAATCCTTCTCGTCGCATTTGCTCAATCAGAATAGCCATTTGCAATTCGCCTCGTCCGTACACGAGATGGCTATCCGCAGATGAGGTGCTTTCGATGCGCATGGAAAGATTGGTTTCCGCTTCTTTCGCCAAGCGATCGCGCAGATTCCTAGAGGTCACGTATTTGCCTTCTTTTCCGGCAAACGGTGAGTCATTAATTCTAAACTCCATGGACATGGTAGGCTCGTCCACATGGAGTGGATCCAGTGGGCGTGGGTCCTCTGCATCAGCAATACTCTCGCCCAGACCAATTCCTGTCATACCACCAATCGCTACGATGTCGCCTGGTCCAGCGCTAGACGTTTCAGCCTTTCCTAATCCTTGGTACTGAAACAAGGCAGAAACCTGAGCAGGACTCGTCGTGCCATCTCTATGGCAGAGAACGACTTGCTGCCTGTTCTTTAATGATCCATCGATAATACGGCCAATCGCTAGCGGGCCTCGGTAGTTGTCAGGTTGAACGTTCGTTACGAGGACCTGAACAGAGGCCTCAGGATCTCCAACAGGTGCTGGAACGGTGTCCAAAATGGCTGAAAACAACGGTTTTAGATCCGTTAGTTCATCATTCAAGTCTGCTTTGCATTGCCCGTCCTTGGCAACTGCATAAATAACTGGAAACTCAATCTGCTCTTCTGAGGCATCGAGATCAATGAAGAGATCATAAACTTCATTGAGGACTTCTTCCGCGCGCTGATCGTCGCGGTCAATTTTGTTGATGACAACGATCGCTGGAAGGTTTAATTCTAACGCTTTAGATAGCACGAAACGTGTCTGGGGAAGGGGGCCTTCTGCAGCATCTACGAGTAGCATAATACCATCTACCATGCGTAGCGTACGTTCGACTTCGCCTCCAAAGTCAGCATGTCCAGGAGTATCAACGATATTGATCTTGATATCTCCGTACTGTACGGCCGTATTCTTGGCCATGATCGTGATGCCTTTCTCTCGCTCGAGATCCATGGAATCCATGACCCGTTCGTTGACATCTTGATTATCTCGAAATATTCCGCTCTGCCAAAGCATGGAATCGACAAGAGTGGTTTTACCGTGGTCAACGTGGGCGACGATGGCAATATTTCTAAGCTGGTGGGACATGAATACTATTAATTTGTGGACCGCCTTCAACCCACTAATCTTTATTCGGTCGCACTACTCCCGCAAAGAGTCTGCAAAGAAAGCCCATTACATGTTCTTCAAAGCGTCCATTACGCCTGTTCTGTAGGACCTTCCGATGGGAAGTGTAGAAGCGTTTACTTCTACGGAGTCACCCGAAAGTGCGCTCACTTTAGCATCATTCACCATAAAAGATCGATGAATGCGGGTAAATCCGTAGGGCTTTAATACGTCTTGCAGTTCTTTTAAGGTCATTTTGGTAACGATTTTTTGATCGCCCTGCACGATGTGCACATAATCCCGCATACTTTCTATGTAGTCGATATCGGTTACCTGAATGCGGATGGTTTTTCGATCCGCACGCACTGAAATGCTCGCATTTTGCGCTTTTTGCTCACGTTGAAGCCGTTCTATCGTACGTTCCGACTCGCTCACCGATTCGCTAAGTTCGACATTGACCGTACTTATTTCGTCCCACCGCCGAATGAAATGAACGGTTGAGGCGCCCAAAACTACGGCGTACATCCCAACCAGTATTTCCGTCTGGTCCACTAAGGAAGCGCTGATGAATAGAGCCTTATAGTCGGCAACAAAGATGTAGAGGCCTACAAGAAGACTGAACTCGAGATACAGAGACGTGAGCAGAATGTATCCACCATACAGGCCGAACAGGAAAAATCGTCTGGTTAAGAGATACCCAGGAATCAGCCAGTAGAGGATGACGTAAGTGGTCGCCATCGTAATGGGCAGTAAAAGCCCGACAAAAAATAGACTTTGACCATAGACATCATCTCTGGACCCGAAATAAACCGTGTAAAAGGCGAGTACGACCGACCAAAAGAGTCCGTGTAATAGCGTGCGTTTCCACATAGTAGCGTTTGAACCTAGTTAAATGGTCACTGCCCTTAGATAGGAAATAGAAGTCGATTTTCAGCGTTTTTGTCGACGAACGCATCATCTTTATCTACCAGCAACACGGATGCATTGTTGTAGCCTAGGGTAGATCTTTAGTCGTATGTCGACGTCATGCGGTTCCTCATCGAAAACCGTTTTGCCACCGGAATACATCACCGTACCATCTAGCAATTCCTTTCACAAAACCAATGGACAAATGGTAGAATTATTAACATCAGGCGGCGTATTTATGTGGCCTATGACCATTATTGGGCTACTCATGATGGCACTATCTGCAAAGGTATTGATGGACACCTTTAGTGGGTCAGGAGAAAACATCCTTCTGAAAAAACGGAACGCCGTCGTTCTGCAACTAGGTGTATTTCTGTATTTCGTCGGAATTCTAAGTCAGGCTCTTGGGCTGATGCAGACGTTTCAGGTGATTCAGCAGATCGGGGACATTTCTCCCGCTTTATTGATAGGTGGTCTGAGGGTATCTATGATTTCTCCAGCTTACGGCCTCATTCTGTTTATCATAAGTCTCATCCTTTGGAGCATTGCCCGCTATAAGTTGACGTAGGGGGTCTTTTGATCAGGCGGTCTCATGGTCTGGCCATCTTGCATTATTGTAGCGTACCCGAATACCGGGGTCGGAAACGGCCCCGGTATTCTTGTTTACCGTCTAATCTGCATTGGGCAACACGTTGAGATACTCCGCCAACGCCTCGGGGCTTCTTTTTGGGCTTAACCAAAGACGATTGGTGTTTATCGGAGATATAGGCTCATTTGATGAGATGTGACCGGGTGATTCGGTGTGGGTTAATCCACTACAAAATCAAATATGGAAGTACCACATAACGTGGCAATGAAAACATTAAGCGTACCGAATGGGCTTCCGTATTTTTCGTTAACCAACAACGAGGGTAGGATGCCTACCGGAGCGCATTGTTTATGAAACGCATTTGGGCCCTCACGGCCATTATTGGACTAATCCTTTTTTCTACGTCTACCGCCACTGCTCAAGATGCTCGCGTGTTTGAGAATGCATTGGATTTTTCAGGACCTCTCGACTCAGAAGTTGCACGGATAACCGGGTTACTTGAGGAGGGTGGCTTTCAGGTGTTAGCATCACGTGATGCTTCAGTGCCCGCAGAATGCTCCTATGATGCCACCGTCATTTCCGTGTACGACGCCGCGTTTTCAGATACCGCTTTCGCCCTGAATGCAGATACAGCTCAATACGGAATAGTGAACAGGGTAGTTGTGTTTCAGGATGAGGATGGAGGACATGTGGCCTATACCAACCCAAATTCCATTCTGAGAACGGTATTTGTAGACGATTCCGCTGCCAATGGGGCCACTGAAACCCATCGAGCCAAATTAAGGGATGCACTACAAGCAACTGCCCTCACAGGCTATGGGCAGGAAAGGGGACGGGGACACATTGGCAAAACAATGGGCGTAATGGCGGGAGGTCCCTTTGATACCAAACTGGGGATATTTTCAAACGTCGTAAATGCCCGTTGGGATGAGGTGGCCTCTTCTCTTGAGGCGACATTTAATGACCCATCAGGCAGCTGGAATCTGGAAATTGCGTATCGGTTGGATGTCGTAGATCAGGATGTAGCTGTGTTTGGCATAACCGGAGCCCGTATGGAGTCCAAATCGTTTGATATTGTCGGAGCAGGGTCTTCAAAAGCCCGGAAAAAGTTTGCGTGTCCCGGAATTGCTTATGCCGCTTCGTATCCGCTTGAAGTCGTTGTCCGCCAGAGCGGCAACGATGTAAACATCGAAATGGTAGATGCCATGTTTCGCATGAAGATGTATTTCGAAGATGCAGGAAAATGGGCATTCATGAAAAACATGACGATGCCCGGGTCACTGGCAGGAGAAATCAAGGATCGCATCGCGTTTGCCTTGAAATAAAGCCAGTTCGGATAACTGTATTTGGTATAAATAGGAAAGAGGGGGCGCGCCGCAGGCGCGCCCCCTCTTTAAAGATTCCAAGGGTCCATGATGGACCCTTGTTCTAGTTCATTGACCTGCGGGCCGGCCGGCACCTAGGCCATGACCGCGCCTGACCGGTACGTGAGCTAACGGGTAAGTTGGCCAGTGTTCGGTCCATTTTGACTGGATCTTCGGAGGCCATGTAGGCCAACATAGCCGCTGCCGTTGCATTCTCAGCCAGATCATCGAATACGATCTTATCGAACGTGTCTCGATTCGTATGCCAAGTGTACTGTCGATACTCATCGTAAGGTGATTGTAGACGAAAACTTGGGACCTGTGCGCAAACAAACGACGAATGATCGGATCCAGAGTTGTTCTGAGCACCAGGTACTTCCACAGTAATATGTGAGGAGATTTCAGTGGGAACGGCAGCCATCCATACGGGGAGGTGACTGGCTGAACCAAGAAATCCCTGTCCTTCAAGGCGTTCAAAACGCCACGTACCATTGTCTTGGTTGAACGCAGCTTGCATGCCATCCATCACTTCAGGATGATCTTCCCTGAACGCGCTGGAACCGATCAAGCCCATCTCTTCAGGTCCCCAGTGGCCCACGAGAATCGTTCTTTTTGGATTGGGATAGGCTGTGCGGAGAATGCGCATGGCTTCGAGCATCGTAATACTCCCCGTTCCATTATCTGTAGCTCCGGTACCTGCATGCCAAGAATCAAGGTGAGCGCCCAAGAGCACGTATTCATCTGGTTTCTCTGAACCCGTAATCTGTCCCACCACGTTAAACTGAGGAACCGTTCCGGTAAACGACATTTCGGCATTGATGCGCAGCGTGGGCGTGTGTCCACTTTGGGAAAGGCGATATAACAAACCGTAATCCTCGCAACCGATATCAACAGCTACGGCCCGTTTTGATGATGTTGAGAACACCTTATTGACGCCCCAACCGCCGGACCACCTAGAGGTCAACACGCCGGCTACTCCGGCGCTATCAATTATAGCATCTCTATCTCGGCGACTTCCAATCACGCTTAATCTGGCATTCCACATGTCTTGCATCTCTCGACGCTCTCGCTGAAGTTTTTCAACGGTTTCAGGACGTGCGTTGGCTTCCAATTCTTGGGATGCTCTGCACATAGCTTCCGGGGGCGACATCATGATAAACTTTCCCTTGAGCGTGCCCAACCATTCATTTACATTTTCAGCTGACAGATCGGCTGGAGGAACAACAATTTGGCCCGTGACTGGTCCATCGGTTCCAGGACTAAAGGCCATGATCTCTGCTTCGATCGGGGAAACTCTTGGTTCGAGCATATCTACGTGAAGGATGCCTGCTTCCCAGCCTTGCCATGTTCCGTATTCTTCTTTTCGAACCGGAATACCCCAGTCTTCATACTTCTGGACCATCCAATCTTGTGCAGCAAGTAGATTCGATGATCCCGCTAGACGGGGACCGATCACGTCTACTAACTCGTGAGCAAGCTCTCGTGTTTGAGAGTTCTCAACGCCCAATTCCCACATCTGCTTGATTACAGGGTCATCAGTAGGATAGGTCTGGGCTGAAGCCGAGGTGGCTGAAGACAACGAGAATGATGAGAATAAAAGTGCGGGTAGCAAAAAGGAACATAAAAATTGAAGTCGCTTCATAGAACCAGTATTTGAGTGAAAACAAGTATTCAAAATCAGGTGGAGAGGGATCCCAATCCAATCAAGCTATTCCCTTCGTGATTGTACGGATACTCCCAACAAAGTAAAGACGATCTCAACGAGCGTTTCGTTTCAAAACTGGCTGGAATGACATAGCTCATCCCCTAATTCACGCACACGTTTCGCAAGTCCTCGGACGTCTTCTTCTCGATTTCGTGGATTGATGTAGCACGGACGAATAGCGTACCGACCATCGACCATGGTGGTAGATGGGACATAATTACTTTCCGCCCTCAAGTCGGCAGCAATTCGAGTATTGAGATCAGTTAGTCGTGATTCACTGAGTGTACCGTCATTGTATCTGAAGCAGCAGATAGATAGCACTGGCGTTGAGAGTAATTCCAGTTTGGGGTCTGCACTAGCTAATTCAGCTTGCAGTCGAGCGAATGAATTATGGCGAATAATACGGTCTTTTATACCCTCAATTCCCATTTCTTTCAGTATGGCCCAAACCGCGACACCTCTGGAAGCCGCAGACTGATCTACACTGAGATCATGATAGGCCTCACCAAAATTATCAAAAGGGGAACGCGGAGCGTCGGGGATAGCTGAGCCCTCCAAATAGGAGGCAGGCTCCAAGGTAAACGTTCGCCTGAGAATGTGAATGTCTCGAACAAAGGTAACGCCATTGCCAAGAGGGGCAGCTAGCCATTTGTGCGGATCAGCCGCTACGGAATCCGCTCGCTCGATTCCATCATAAAGATGTCTCACGCGATCATCCAATCGACCAAACATGCCATAGGCCCCATCAATGTGCAACCATGCTCCGTACTCCTCGGCTAGGTCCGCCATTTCGCTTATAGGGTCGACGGTTCCCATGTTTACCGTTCCTGCTGTGGCAACGAGAGCCATGGGCCTAATACCTTTAACCGCATCTTCTGCGAGTCGTTGTCTCAGGATATTGATGTCGAGAACATGATCTGATGTGACAGGAATACCTACTACGGAACGGCGCCCGATGCCAAGGACAGCAGCTGCACGATTCACTACGTGATGTACCTCAGCACTTGCGTAAATACGCCATTCCACTCCATCAGGAAGACCCGTCATGGATGGATCCACCCCAATTTGCTCAACCGCCCATTGCCTCGCCGCACCAAGTCCGACCAGATTGGCCGACGATCCACCACTTGTGTACGTGGCGCCCCATTGTGCTGAAATACCCAGCAGTTCAGCAAGCCAGCGCAGGCTAACCTTCTCCAGGAAGTTGAATGCTTGAACCCAAACTCGTTGGGAGCCCGCCATGGCCGAAGCCAAGTGGGCGGCCGTTCCGCTTGTTGTGGGTGAGGTTGTTACCCAACCACTGAAACCAGGGTGCCCGTTTCGCAGACCATTTGGGATGACGGTATCTCGTAAATCGTTTAGTACGGAGTTTAATCCTTCCCCTTTTTCAGGCAAATCGACATCCAGTTTAGCCTTCCACTCAGCACATCGCAAGGCGGCTTCATCGGGTCCTTCAAACTTATAAAACTCCTCTAAAACAGGCAAAATGCCAGTAATGGCTTCAACAATTCGTTCCGAGTCGGCGCTGTCCACCTGATTCATACTCACTTCAGCTTGATGGGGTGATGAAAAGGAATTCGGCCCCCATAATACAAAAACGGGGATCCACATTGTTACCGGAAAGACAGTTCGGGCGGCTTTAAGGTCAGGGGTTCGCGATCACCATCACGAACAAAAATGAAAGAGAGATATGAAGTTGACAAACCGCTTCACTCTGGCCGCTCTGGCTTTTATTCTGCTTCTCCCAATTATAGCTACTGGCTGTATTGTTGTTGTCGAAGAAGATGATGACTATGATCGAAGACGCTATTTGCACGGATCTGAATGGACACTGGAAGTGGTGTTCTATAGAACAGAAACGATGCAGGCCGCCGACCGATCAATTCAGATGCAGTTTGATGAACAAGGGCGCTTTTCAGGTACCGCCGAATGTGGCAGTTTTTCTGGAAATTTTGCGTTGGATGACTCTGGTGGAATTCAAGTTGATTCTATCGAAGAGACCCAGCAATGCGAGAATTCAGGGGGCTTAGGTCTTTTTGGGGACGGTCTTCGGACCGCCAAGACGTACCAAGCTTCTGAAGATAAACTGACCATATCTACCAACGATAACGGCTATCTGTCGTTTTCTACACAGTAGGCAGGTCTAGCACTGGCTCTTTGCGAGAGCCCGGCAAGGCCTTCTGTCCACCCGAAAGGGTGTGAAGCACCTTGTCGGGCGATCGTTAGGAGACGGAGGATTACTGAACAAGCACAAGCTGACGAGCCAATCGGTTCGTTGTTGTTTGGACCACAAGGCTGTAAACGCCTGCCGGCAACCATGCTGTTTCCATTCGCAAACGATGAGTACCGAGATGACTAAGGTTCTGATGATTTGATAGGACTGTACGTCCTAATACATCCACTAAGGATACGGTTACCATGCCCGCTTCAGGGATAGTCAGTTCAGCGGTAACTGAGTTCGAAGCTGGATTTGGATACACTGAGTTCAAGCTAATTTGCTCAGGCACATCGTGTTCGACCGCAATAGAAGTAGTGGGGCTGAATTCTACCTTGAACACTCCAGTAGTGCCTGCAGGGACCGTTAATATGCGCGTTTCGATAGTAAAGTCACTATACGTGTCACCGTCTAAGAGCACAGAAGAAATGATATAACCCGCATTTAGATCTTCGAGAGGACTTAGGATAAACGTCCTGCTCTCCTCAGATGGATCGAAAAAATAATACAGCGTGGCGGGTGTATAGGTGACGAATAAATGGGTGTATAGGTAGGCGTAGTATCCCAACTCAATTGAGTGATATGCCGCCTTATAGCTATCTCCTTTATGATTTCCCCACTGAGGAATTCCGGCTCCATACCGAGTACGATCGGCATAGACCTCGCCGTACACGTCGTCCTGGAAATGGTTCATGAAGAAGGTAAGGGTCTCGTCTGCCATGGTTAGGTACGTTGCATCGCGCGTGGAGCGGTACAATTCCAGTCCTCCTGTGATGGCTTGTTCCATCTGCCACCACGCCTTTGTGGAGTCTGCAATACCCCAAAGCTGCATCTTACCTGAGACCCGATCATAATCCTTATAGGGACCTCCGTATTCGTGATCATATCCCTTTTCAAGCACATGGTCTGTCAGACGCTTTGCAGCTGCAAGGTATTCGGTGTTAGGTAGCACCTGATTTATTCTGCCAAGGACCCACGCGGTTTTGAGTACGTGGCCCATTATCGTTAATCTCTCGTTTGAACGAATGGACCAATCAGACGTGTACTTCTCAGCAAAACCAATGGCTTGACTGTCCATGCTAGCCACAAGGTGATCTAGGATGTTTGAGGCGAGTTCCACCAATCGCACACGGTACTGCTCCTCGCCCGTTGCTAGGTAGAGTTGAATAGCATGAGTGGTGAGCGCGTCTACGGTCGCGTTAAAGGATTTAGAGCCGGCAAACGTGGACGTGTAATCGATTTGGTCGAAATAGCCAAACTGCGATGGGTTCGAATCCCATAGTTTCGTTTCATTAAATACGCGCCCGGTTTGTAGCCATTGCCAGTCAATTTCGGCCCCCGTTGCCTCCCATGAGGCCATAGGCCCAAGCAACGCATAATGGTGAATGAAAGCGGTTTTAGAATCGGTCGGTCTTTCGCTATTCCCCAAACGACTCAAGTCGTTTCTCCATCCACCATACGTTTGGTCCCAGCCATGCTCGTACATGAAGTCGAGAGCCCCTCGTGAGTAGGCTAAAAAGGTCTTATCACCTGTCATCTGAAACGCTCGGATCATGGCATAGGTATTTCGAGATTGCGTTAAAACGTCTTTATCCTGGCCCCAGGCCGAAATCAGGTTTCCTTCTCGCGAGATATTGGTATAAAAACCGCCTGACACATCATCATAGGCCGAAAGCCAGAAGTTGGCATTGGTGTCTACATAATCGATAAAGAGGTCTGGATTCTGCAAAAAAGGAGACTGTTGCCCAAATAGGGGAGAGGCTAGCAGCAGGAAGGGAAGAAGCAGTATAATCCGTTTCAGGGGTCGTACCATAGGGAGTGTAGTTTGACGCGTTGAGAGGGTAGGATACGATATGTGCGCCATTGAGCAGCCATCTAACTATCGAAAAACAAAGTCGGTCGCCGAGAAGAAACGTCTTTAGCCAGACACCGTATATCCCAAGAATCATACCGCGTAAACATGTCTAAGTCCCCATTTTTTTCTGATGCCGATAGGGCTCTAATTGCAGGCGCAGTAGGTGTGGCTGAGTCTCGAACATCTGGTGAGATCGTTCCCGTGATTGTACCACGCTCATCAGACTACTCCGTTGTCGGATGGAAATCGGCCATGGCTGGGGCCTTTCTAGGCTTGGTGGGGTACGAATTATATGTCTTTCAATATGCTGGGTGGACTGGCGAATCTTGGCTGGACGCGTTGGGTATATCCGTCTTCTTGGTACTTGGTATAGTAAGTTCTCTGTTGGCGAGTACGTTTGTTGAGGGGTACGAACGCCTGTTGATTGGCCGTGCCGCAATGGATGCTGCTGTACACCAGCGGGCTATGAAAGCGTTCGTAAATCACGAAGTGTTCAGTACGCGAGATCGAACGGGGATCGTGCTGCTTGTTTCGCTCTTTGAACATCGCGTAGAAGTGTTTGGCGACTCGGGTATCAACGAAATTGTTAAGCCAGAGGATTGGGCAGAAGTCGTCTCTCAGATCATCATGGGTATCAAAGCAAAAGATGCCACGGGTGGGCTAGTCAAGGGTATTGAAGCCTGCGGTTCGCTTCTGGAACATGCCGGTGTTCATATTAAAGTAGATGACACGGACGAGCTGTCGAATCAACCCCGATTTGAAGAATAGCGTTTTCCTGCTTGACACACGATTTTTTCATCGTGACCTTAAACCCTCTCAATCCCCTTTTATCTAACCCGTTTATCCGATGAAGAAGACCTCTGTACTATCCGTTTTCTTGTTTGGTCTGCTTTTGGCGACTTCCACAGCCAACGGGCAAGAGGTAACCGAAGAAGACTATGCGCGAGCTGAGGGATTTTTATCCAGCTATACATCGCCTCTCGTGTTCAAAACCTCCGTATCAGCCAATTGGTATGCCGATTCTAAAATGTGGTACCAGAATAGAGTAGAGGGCGGAACGGAATTTATTAAAGTGGATGCAAGACGCGGTAAAAGAGGACCTGCGTTTGACCATACGCGTCTAGCTCGTTCCATTTCGACTGCGTTGGATTCCACCATCTCACCTTCAAACCTCCCCTTTACTTCCTTTGAATTCACGAAAGGAGACAGGGGAATGACCTTTCACGCTGAAGGGTATGATTTTTCTTGCACGTTTCGTCGCTACGCCTGCGAAACCGTAGAAGCCGATGCACCTGCTGGAAGTGTGAATCCGATGTTTGCTCGATTCAGAGCAATGAGGGGCGCGACAATAGATAGCCCAGACGGGAAAAAGGAAGCATTTATTCGAGAGTACAATCTTTGGGTACGCGATAAAGAGACTAAAGAAGAGCGCCAAATGACGGACGACGGCGAGCTTGATTTTGGATATGCTACAAACAACGCAGGATGGACAAAAAGCGATCGTCCAGTATTAGTATGGTCACCTGACTCTAAGAAGATCGCGACCTTTCAGCACGACGGCCGAGGCGTGGGAGAGATGTATCTTGTTTCTACCGCTACGGGCCATCCGGATCTGGAAGCATGGAAGTATCCGTTGCCAGGTGATAGTTTGATTTTCAGGATAGAACGTGTCGTTATAGACGTAGAGAACGCTCAGGTCGTTCGTTTGAATATGCCTCCCGATGCGCATCGATCAACGATCACCGATCATGTAGCCTATCAAGGTGGCTGGGCCGATGTGGAGTGGAGCACGGATAGTGCCGAGCTTTCTTTCGTTTCGAGCTCACGAGATCACCAAGATGCATGGCTCAGGGTAGCTGATCCTGAAACGGGGGAGGTTAAACAAGTGCTACATGAGCATCAGGATACATTTTTTGAATCTGGCATTGGCGGACTTAATTGGCGCTTTCTTTCTGATTCCAATGAGTTTATTTGGTTTTCCCAGAGAGATAACTGGGGTCACCTCTATTTGTATGATCAAGTTACTGGGGCGCTGAAAAATCAGATAACCACGGGCGATTGGAATGTGCGAACCATTCAATTTATAGACGAAGAAGCCCGTGAGATCTATTTCATGGGTTCCGGACGAGAAGAGGGCGACCCGTATTTCGTGTACCTCTACAAAGTGAACTTTGATGGATCCGGAATGCAAGTGTTGTCTCCGAATTATGGTAATCATAGCATCACCTTTTCACCTGATCGCGCCTATTTTGTTGACACGTACTCGCAACCGGATACACCTCACGTATCTGAGCTGAGAAGCCTAGAAGGCGACTTGGTGGTAGATCTGGAAGAAGCTGATATCTCGGTATTGGTCGCTTCAGGCTGGAAGCCGCCGATTCAGGTCAAAGTAAAAGGAAGAGATGGTACGACGGATATTCACGGTCTGATGTACACGCCTACCAATCTGGATGAAACGAAGAAATATCCGGTACTAAACTATATCTATCCTGGTCCGCAGACGGGAAGTGTAGGCGGGAGATCATTCTCACCATCAAGAAGTGACAAACAAGCGCTTTCAGAATTAGGATTCATTGTGGTTGAAGTGGATGGCATGGGGACGCCAGGCCGCTCCAAGTCTTTCCATGATACCTACTACGGCAATATGGGTGACAATACGTTACCCGATCAAATTGCAGCCATAAAAGAGCTTGCAGCTCGTCACGGTTTTCTGGATACGGAGCGAGTTGGTATTTGGGGTCATTCTG
>DKOG01000023.1 GCA_002469915.1 Bacteroidetes bacterium UBA7368 | reverse complement strand
CGTATCACCGGAATCGGCAAGTCCTTCTCTTTTCAACACATCATGCACCAGGGCAATACCCTGATCCGTGTCGGACTGGAAAGGAATAAAAAATCCTTTTGTTCCCCATGAGAGCGCTAATTGCCCTACAACTCGCTCGTCATCTGTAAACGCATAAAGGGGAACGTGTGGCCTATGGCGGGAAATCGCGCGAGCCGTTGAACCTGACGCAGTTAAGCACACAATGGCTCTAGCATGAACCTCGTGCGCCAAATAAAAGGCGGACCGAGAAATTGCGTCTGTAATAGTTGGGTCCGCAGAAGCAACGATATGAGGAGACGTGTTCTCAAAGAAGATCGTTTCAGCCTCCAAGATTACTCGAGACATGACCTCCACAACTCTAATTGGATGGTTTCCAATGGCTGTTTCTCCGGATAACATGACTGCGTCACTGCCGTCAATTACGGCATTAGCGACGTCGCTCACTTCAGCACGAGTGGGTCGAGGATTATCTATCATCGACTCCAGCATCTGGGTCGCAGTAATGACTGGCCTCGATGCCAAACGAGACTTTTTAATAATCTGTTTTTGCGCTCCCGGCACCTTCGAAAGGCGCATTTCTATTCCAAGGTCACCACGCGCGACCATGATACCGTCCGAAATCTCTATGATCTCATCTAAACAATCTAACGCTTCGGGTTTTTCAATCTTTGCAATTATAGCCGGACTGTGCCCAACATCCTTCATGCGATCAACGAGCTGTTGGACATCGGAGGATTCCCGAACGAACGAAAGGGCAATAATATCGACCTTATGTTCGAGTCCAAACTGTAGATCTTCCAGGTCTTTAGGAGTCAGTGCTGGGGTGGTAGTTCTGATGTTAGGTAGATTGACACCCTTCTTAGATTTCAACTCACCGCCCACTGTAACCTTCGTCACTACGTCTCGGCCTTCGATTCTTATTACGACCAACTCCAAATGGCCGTCATCCAGCAGTATTTCCCCTCCAATTTTAACATCTTCGCACAGCGTGGGATAATTAACAAAGATCATTTTTGATGATCCAAAAGGGATCTCTTTTGCAGAAATGACCAACTCCTGTCCCTTTACCAACTCTACCCCGCCGTCCTTCATGACTCCAACACGGAGCTTAGGTCCTTGCAGATCCTGCAAAATAGCAACCTGCTTTTTTTCCAGCTTGGAGGCGTTTCGAACCGCTCGGACTAAACCGGCGTGATACTCGTGGGAGCCGTGCGAGAAGTTTAGTCTCGCAACATCCATACCGGCTCTAATCAGGCCGCGGATCGTTTCCTCGTCGTCGGAAGCAGGGCCTAGCGTACAAATTATTTTGGTTCTTCGAAGCATGAAGATGGGTTTGATGGACTGACAACACCTAAAGTTACCGTTTTTAGCTGATTCCATTTATTGATTTATCGCTTGGTCTACTTAAAACGACCATTCACCGGCGTACGACACACGTTCAGCCCCATTTTTCAGAATACATGTACCCTTAGGGAGCCGTCCATAGACATAATCAGGTTAGTAGACTGTACCATCGTGGTCTACCTCCTAAGGATTGATCCATCGATGAGCTTAGCCATTTTGCCCCTCCCGGACTGTAAGGAGAGAACAGGTTTACAAGCCTCCAAAGTCAACATCAAGCGTAGTGAGAAGCCTAATCTGGGTCTGTATCTACAAAAAACCCTTGCAGAGCACTACATCTGCAAGGGTTAAGAGACATCTTCTCTCTTCTGGAATCTCAGTAGCCACACATCATTTCACTAGAGCGGACGTCCTGGTCTTTATAATGGACCGATATCTTAATTACGGAAGTCCGAGAAGAACGTTACAGCTGCCTCTATTCAGTATTACGACGAATCTTCTGGTGAGAGATTAACCGTTTTAAGACATTTATATCTTTTTTGTGTAGATTGAGGCTCAACCTCATAATATTATGCTTCTTTCCAAAACTTCTGAATACGGTATCCGCGCAATGCTGCACCTTGCTGGCGTCGGCGGCGATGTCTATCTGCCTGTCAAGCGGATTAGTAAGGATTTAGACATCTCTTTTCACTTTCTGACCAAAATATTCCAGCAACTCACCCGAGCAGAACTCGTTGATTCCTATCGAGGACCTAATGGCGGTGTGCGTCTGAGGTGCGAGGCGCGTTCTATTGCGGTTAAGGATATTTTGGTAGCACTTGAGGGAGACGATCTGTTCACCAAGTGCGTCCTTGGTTTGCCAGAATGTGGAGAAGGACACCCGTGTCCTTTACATGAGCACTGGGCACGATCCAGAATGCAGATTGAGACCATGTTTGGCGGAAAATCTCTTATTGATTTGGGCGCCGAACTTCGCTCGGGCGGATTCCGGTTGCGAGCCACTGGAGAATGGACTGAACCAACCAAGTAGTTGGCCATTCTTGAGTACACCTTATTGATACAAAAAAGTCGGGGCAGGATCCTTTTGGATCCTGCCCCGACTTCTATTCCGTAAAAGCTGTGCTTTAGCCGTCAGTACGCAAGTACTCGACGATAGAACGTGCTTCAGCTTCGTCAATTCCCAGGGGAACCATAGGAACCATGTATTCCGCCAAAAGTGCTTTGGCCACAGGATGGCTCTCTAGCATTTCAGTTGGATTCATGATCATATTCATGACGTAAACCGGAGAACGTTTTTCCATTGTATCGCCTAGCGCCGGACCGATTACTTTCGAATCCATACGATGACAAGTTGAACATTTGGCCGCAAATGCTGCCTCTCCTTCCGATGCAAGAGCTGCATCGTAGGCGCCAAGCTCGAGCTCAGTAATCGGACCAATCTGAGCTTCGATGGATACGTCTGATGCTGCCGGAGCTGCTTCTTCAGTAGCTGCTGCATCGGAGCCAGCTTCTTCCCCACCGCCACATGCGGTGAGACCAAATCCTGCAAAAATAAGCAGGAGGACAAGGTATCTAGCGTTTTGCATTCGCTTCTGCCTCTATTGAGTGAGATAAACCGTTTAAAAAGGGTGCGGACGGGGTCACGCGTAATTCTCGAAGGTCGGTACAAACCACGTCATTGGCAACGAGCTACGACCATCCTCTTCAAGATTTCAGATTTGACTAATCGACAGCGTTGAGCATGTTCCAAACCTGGGCGTAACCTGCGTTTTGCGGATACATCCTAATGAGCCGCCGCACGAGTGGAATGGCTTCATCGTTTCGATTGGTGTTCAGATAGAAAGATGCCAGATTAGCCATAGCAAGCTCCATGTCCGGCGACAGTGCAAGAGCGGCCTTAAAATCTGCTTCTGCGCCTTCCAAATCTTCGATCATGAGCCGGGCGAAACCTCGGTTATTCCACGCATTCTCGTATAACGCGTTTTCTTGCAACATCCGGTCGTACAAACTGATGGCTTCATTAATTTGGCCAGCACGGGTAAGCGAAACACCAAGCTTGTCCCTAAACCGCAGATGGTCGGGGCCTAATTCAAGCGCCTTACGAAGCCACCGAATGGAAGAAGGAAAGTCATTGATGGCTTCGAAGGCCTCACCGATCCGATAGTACGTCCAAGCGTCCTCTTCAATCTTGTTCGGGCTGGACTGAACCGTTCTGCGAATCGCGGTGTGATCCTCTTGAAGATGCCACAATCTGATCCACGAGGACGTAAGGGACGGTGTGTTTTCAGATTTTACACGACGCAAATAGACTTTGGCTGAATCAAGCATTCCAGGTCGATCTGTGAACTGCTCGAAATACGTCAGAAAACCATCGGCTAAGTTATGCGCATCCGGAGCGGTATCTATCATAGCAGCGAGTCGAATGAACCGCTCCTGATCCTCGACCTCCTCCGGCTGCAATTTATCGGGTACCCTGATGTAATGATCGGTTATCTGAATATGCGGAATATCAGTGGACCCAGAAAGCGGCAAATGACACGAGGCGCAAGGCGTGTCGATGGCGCCACTCACTACATCGGGTTCAGTACACGTCAGGCTAGACGCCCCAAGAGCAAGCGTACCCGTGTGGCAATTCTGACACGTGGCTGAATACGTTTCACCGCTGGTCTCTTCAATCGGCGAATGCGGGTCGTGACAGGTCGTACAAGTAATGGGATCAAACCCTCTCTCCTCGTTCCAACTTTCCTTGAAGCAACTGCTCATCGCTAGGCGATCTGGATGAGAGGCCATGATAAAGTGCGTCGTGGAATCAGGTTGCCGAGGCCAAAACACGTTTTCATGAGATGATAACGGCAATCCGGGCCGCCAATCGAGTGGATTCTGGCCATCTGCAAAGACGGAAGCACCCTGCATATGACAGCGTTTACATACATCCAGCTCCAACTCAGGAGTTAACTTTCCGGGGTTTACGATGGTGTAATCAATTTCCGAGACCGTATTTACGGCCTTTCCCGCTTTCATGGCTTCGACGTGTACCGATCCCGGACCATGACATTTTTCGCAGTTGATCCCCTCAGGAACCATTTCAAATCGATTCTCTGATCCCTCAACAAAGGTCGGCTGGGCATTATGACATGCCATGCACTCATCCGTAATAACCCGCCCGAAGCGGTAATTATTACCCACCTTTTGAAATTTGGGTGCTAGGTCCCACTTCTCGTCTTGAGCATACCAAGTAACCGGGATCTGGTAGAGAAAGCCGTTTTCTTCATAGATGTGGGAGTTGGTATGCTGCCCAGATCCAACGATATAATCGATCTGC
>DKOG01000170.1 GCA_002469915.1 Bacteroidetes bacterium UBA7368 | reverse complement strand
AGATGCCACTTACCAACACAAGCTGAGTAATAACCCTTACTCTTGAGCATCTTGGGTAGCGTGACGCGATCTTGATCAATGTAGGATTCTTTCCACGGGTTGAGGCGACTAATCTTTCTGCGCCATGAATACCGGCCGGTAAGCATGGAGTATCGACTAGGGCTACACACCGTGCTTGGAGAATGGGCATCCGTTGCCCACGCACCTTCCTTCGCAAGAGCGTCCATTTGTGGTGTCTTTACTTTGGATTGCGGATTGAGAAACGAAACATCCCCGTAGCCTAGATCATCCGTTAGAATGATGACGATATTGGGTTTTTGTTTTTCATTAGCACCCGCATTTAAGAAGAAGCAAGCTGGAACAAGCAAAAAAATAAGTAGATTTAATCCTTTTATTCGAACCATGGCTTTTTTTAATTAGGCAGGGTGATCGTTGACACCACAGCACGATGATCAGAGGGATAAGGAGAAACCACAACATCCGCATGCTCTTTGTCTTCACCCACGACCCTTGCGTCCGCAACCTTCAGACCCTTGCCCTTGAAGTAAACATAATCAATACGCATGTAGTGGTGATCGGGGTGATCGGGTTCGTACACTGGTGACCAGGTAAGGCCCGGCTTTTCCACCTCGTCTGTATGAACTGTGCGGTAGGAATCGGTAAAGCCAGCCTGAGCCATCATCAAGGAAGTGGGGAACTCCACCTTCATGGGGTGAAGTTCTGCCTTGACCGCGGCTTCAGTCCAGTCGAGGTGTGAAGGTTCATTGAAATCGCCCACGACAAAAATAGGTGCCTCTGGAACAGCAAAACTTTTGATTAGCTTGAGAAGCCGGTCGATATATTTCCCTCGGGTTTTCTTTGCCCCGGCAATCGCCTCTTCTTCGGTATCAATCTTGGGATAGCTTCGGTAGCCTCCTGTGAGGCCCATTAATTGGTAGGCCTGATTGGGACCGCTGGGAAGGTGAGCGTTGAAGACATAAGCATGCTGCCCTGAAGGCAATTTAACCTTTATTCCATCCCATGGCCTTTTGCCCATACCCTTGACATGCTGTACGATTTCAAAACGCGTCAGGAACGGGCCACTATGGTTCCACCCAAGCATTTCAGCCAGCATCGGCACATTCTCACCGATCTCCTGCAGGCCCACAATATCCGCCTTCGCTAGCTTGATCATCTTGGCCGATTGGGACAGGGGTTGCCCCTGATAGGTGCCACCTCGGCAGGCATTGTAAGTCATGACTCGAACGATAGTACCTGGAGGTTCTTGGGCACGAACAGGATCTGCCACCAAAGTGCAAATTATTGTAAAGAGTACAATGGTACTGATTTTGTAGAGTAGCTTATGCATAGTATATTTAACGTGTGAAATCTGTT
Organism: Bacteroidetes bacterium UBA7368; assembly: GCA_002469915.1. Taxonomy (GTDB): domain Bacteria; phylum Bacteroidota; class Rhodothermia; order Rhodothermales; family UBA10348; genus UBA10348. The sequence goes on along the minus strand of DKOG01000170.1, from coordinate 1,793 downwards.
TCCTCCACCCGGGAACCCTTAAGAACTTTTACTTCAAGGGAATTAAGATTCAATTGATATTCGGATTTCCTCTCGTTTGTAACGATTAGGCTATTCCCTTTGACTTTGATGTTCCTGATGAAGACATCCTGAACATCTCCTTCCAGATCAATATCATATTTCACTATGTATACCTGACATCTCCAGATCAATTTGCCACTTTGGATATTCCTCGCCTCAATACATCCCATTTGATTTTGGAATTTTCCATGCGGTGCCGAGTACTCGATCTTTCCAACTTTGACTGGCATAACTTTCGAAGGAACTGCACGCCTTGCCAGGGATTCTGAAATGCCTAGCATTGTCAGCAATATTGATAGAACTATTATTTTCTTCATTTCGATTTATAATCGGCTTCCATGAGGCTGTACAGTGCGGAAGCCTGCCAGTCACGCATTTCTTTTTTTAGTTTCTCAACCATGACCGACTGACTACCGGCAAGGTTATTACTTTCAGCAGAATCATTCCGAAGATTAAACAATTCAACCCCGGTATTTTTATCCCCGTCGATCACTAATTTGTAGTCGCCTGATATGATCGCCCGAGCTCCATTAAAATCATCTTCTGTGATTTCTGGGTGATGGTCATTCCGGAAATTACGGGTGAAAAGCCCTCGGGACTTTTTTACAAGAGGCGTAGTTCCCCTCTGCAATTCGGGATCGATGTAAGGCTTAGAGTCCTGATTAGTCAGGGTCGGGAAATTCCAAAAGGCAATGGGTTTTCTTCGTTGCTTCATGTTACCCTGCAAAAGAGGCATAAGATCTATCCCATCGAGAGGAACATCCGGAAACCGGGTTCCAGCGAGCTTACACAAAGTCGGCAAGATGTCAGAGGTAACCGTGCTGACTGAAGATACTAGTGGCTTAGCAATTCCATCGGGCCAATCAATCACGGAGGGCACACGAATACCATTCTCATACACTTTACCTTTAACTCCCCTGAAGCGTGATTCCCGAAGACCGCTCGGGGGAGTCCCGTTGTCACCACAATACCAAAGTAAGGTATTATCCTTAATTCCGAGCGTCCTCAGACCATTGCGGAGCTTGCCGATCGATCGATCCATGGCAGTGATTTCTGCATAACGTTCGATCAGGACATCCCGCTGGGGTCGCTTCACCCGCAAGCCCGTTTCATTCGAAGTTAAGCTTACCTGATTCTCGGAATACTTTTCAGGCAGATCGCGATAGAGTTCCAGATCAGTTTCAAACGCACTGTACGGTTCATGAGGCGATCCATACCATATAACGAGGAGGAATGGCTGCTCTGAATCCTTTCTGTTATCGATATACTTCATCGCTTCGTCGATTAGAATTTCAGAACTCTCGCCATAGATTTTTTTCGGAGGTCGACCATTCAAGGAAAAGACGGGATTCATTTCGAAAAAGTTATCATGGGAAAGCCAATGCTCGAAACCCATGGCTCCGGGACTGGTAGGCGATGATTGTTTAACCGGCCCCACATGCCATTTCCCAAAATGTGCGGTTGCATAACCCGCTTCCTTTAGAAGATGGGCAATTGTAATTTCCTTGGGACGAATGGAATAGCCCGGCCGAAAAATTCCGTAACGATTGGGATGACGTCCGGTAAGAACACTTCCACGGGTAGGAGAACAAGTCGGTTGGGCATAAAAATTATCCAGGCGAAGACCCTCCGTAGCCATCTCGTCCAAATTGGGAGTTTTGACATAAGTATGTCCATTATACCCGACCTCTTCCCAGCCATGATCATCTCCCATCAAGAGAATGATATTGGGT
>DKOG01000284.1 GCA_002469915.1 Bacteroidetes bacterium UBA7368 | reverse complement strand
GTTGACGGAATCAACCTTTCCTATTCTCAATCCAACGTGGATGGCCGCAGCCCATCTCAACAGATGAATGATCGCTGGCAGTGGAGTTCATCGCTTTCCTATCGATTCAGCTCTCGCAAGCCCAAAACGTTGAGACCCCTGTTTTTTCTGGATCCGATACCGGTCCTCAACAAACTGAGCGGATTGGCTTTCAACTATGTGCCCAGCTCTCTATCGACAACAGGGGCATTCAATAGAAATTTCAGTCAGACGAGAGAGCGCCCAGTCATCGTAGCTGGAGACACAACTAGTACGCCGCTGGCTATTCGCTTCCCTTTACGAGAGAAGCATGCCTTTGCTCACAATAGAGACTTCCAGTTGCAGTACAATCCATTCGGATTCCTAAACTTGAGTTTTGACATATCAACTGACCAGAGTCTCAATACGGCTGGTGTTGACACTCTGTTTAACGTCGTTCTTCCGGATACGTCTTTCTTCAATACAAGCCTTGCTGATGCTATTGACCTGGGACTCATTCCTGATTCCCAGTTGTCTAATGCGTTCGAAGTTGGACAGTTATCCGTCATTTCTGGTCGAAGTGTGGTCGGTAATTTCCTATCGGGAAAAATCACTCCTCGTACGGATCGACATAATCAGGTCTTCAATGCTACGTTTAAACCCCGCATTGCCAAGATCCGATTTCTGGACTGGATCCAGGTACAGGATATGGGCTATCGCGCCACGTTTGACTGGCAGAATGGACCGGTAGGTAGAAATACGGGTGCTTCAATTCGAAACACCATCGATATTCGAAGCGGTTTATCGCTCAAATTCCAGCAAGCTTGGCGGAAATTTGGCTTCTATCAATCCATTGAAGATGCACAGTCATCGTACAAAAAGGATAAAGAATCGGCCCGTGCGGAAAAACAAAAGGAAAAAGATGAACGCAAGAAGCTGAGAGATGCCCGAAAGGTAGCAAAAGCTTCGGGTGTTGAACTTCCCGAAGAATTGCCTATCGAAAAGGGCGGAGTGGCCAAGGAAGAAGAAAAAGAAAAAGGGCCCGGTTTCTCAGGTAGGTTGGTATCCTATGCCCGCCAGCTCGTCTTGGGTATTACTGGAATCCGAGACTTTAACATGACATACAATGGTACGCAGTCTGCAGCTTCCACAAATGTCGGTACGCCTATCTATGACGAAGAGGGTGTCTTGCAAGATGTCGCAACCTACTACAGCCTAAAAGATGCCTTCAACGGAAGAGGAGCATCGCTAGGGTATCGATTTGGACGAGAAAGAGGATTCAACATCGAGGATCGATTTGTAGACCCGTCCCTTCAGGTCGCTGACCAACTGAGCGATGGACATCGTTTTCAAGCACGTACCTCCCTGAATCCTTCGTCCGAATTGTCGATTTCATTGAACTGGAATCTGGAGTTGCAAGACGGAAAGACGTTCTCCTTCCGCCCTATCACGGATGATGCAGGATTCTTCATGGGCATAGATACAACGATCACAAGATCAGGCTCAAACAAAGCCAGTGTTTGGGCATTCGGTGCCGACTATTTAGATATGTTCTCGAGTCAATTAGCTACGTTCCAAGACGACTTCGAGGCTCTAGGCGATGATCAAGCTTTAGTCGTTCCGGATGCCAATGGAGATGGGAAAGTGGTTCTGACCAACCGCTCTGTAGTAGAAGACTTCAGCAAGGCCTTTATCAAAGGCACGAATACAGTGGATGACCTAGGAATAGCGCCAATGCCAAAGCCCACCTGGCAGATTCAATATTCAGGCCTTTCAAATTGGCCCATAATTAGAGCCCTGACTAAATCGGTATCCCTGCGACATCAGTATTCAGGTGACTATGCAGCCGATTTCAATACGAATACGGCTTTTGCCAGCGATGACACGCTCAAAACGCTCGAACTCGGACAAAATCGCATCGAATTTGCTGTCGAAGAGTTCCAGATCAACAATGTGCGTATCAATGAGCGCTACTCACCTCTCTTAGGCGTTGATGTCACATGGAAAGGCAGCATTCAGACCGGCATAACATGGTCAAAAAGCAATTCCTATTCATTGAGCACGAGTAATTTCGAGGTCAGTGAAAACAAGACGGACGAACTAGGTTTACAGATTAGTTTTCAGAAATCTGGAATGAGATTGCCCTTTTTCAAGCGAGTTCTGAATAATCGAGCCAACTTCACCCTCAACGTAACTCGTTCAAAAACACAAGACCAGCGTCTCCGATTGCGACGGGCCCTTGAACAGGCACTGTCGGATCCCGAATTTGTTTTAAAGAGCGCTCTGGAGGGAGACAATATTTCGCTGGTCACGGCGCACACGCGACTGACCATTACCCCAACGATATCCTACCAGTTTAGCAATCGAGTCCAAGCTAACTTCACGCTGAAATATGAGAAATTCGATTCAGAAGATTCTCGTCAGCCGTCCTCTGTGAACATCAATGGCACGTTCAATATTCGTGTCAGTATCGCGAACTGATCCTTGAGCAACAAACAACATATCGTTTTTTGTCGCATCGGGCATATGGAGTACGAAGAGGCGTGGGCGCTTCAACAGAAACTCCAAGATCGGCTGATAACGAATAAGCGCTCAGACTCACCAAAAAGTATACCTCATGTATGCTTATTGATTGAGCATCCTCCCGTGTTCACCCTAGGCAAAAGCGGGGACGCATCTAATTTGCTTGCGAATGAAGCAGAATTGAAATCACATGGAGCCACGTTTGTTAAGATTGACCGCGGTGGCGATATCACCTATCACGGTCCTGGACAAATTGTGGGATATCCCATTCTAGATCTAGACCACTTCTATACGGACATCCATCGGTATTTGAGAGATCTGGAAGATGTCATTATTCGAACGTGTGCCGACTATAACATCACAGCGGATCGATTCGAAGATCGAACCGGTGTCTGGATTACAGGAACGCCCGGAAGTGAACGGAAAATCTGTGCTATGGGAATTCGTTGTAGTCGGTGGGTCACGATGCACGGCTTCGCCCTAAACATGGCTACCAAACTTGATCACTTTTCCATGATCGTTCCTTGTGGTATTGATGATCGCGGAGTGACTTCCATGGAGATGGAAAAGCTGGAGCAGTTAGAGCGTTCTGAGGTGGAAAACCGGATCATGAATCACTTCGCTAATGTATTCGATGCAAGGGTGGAAATGCTTGAAAGAAATGATGCAAAGGCTTTCTTAGAGGTGTATCTTGGTGCATAGCGATCTTCACGCATCCCATCCCTAAGTCACTGGAGGCCGAGCACATGTCAGCGTTCAATACCGACCAGTTCACCATTCGTCTCATTGCCGAGACCCTTTTTTACGACGAAGAATACGAGGCTCTCGGCAACCTTAGCTTGATCGACCAGGAAGAAAACTGTGAGCGATACGTCGCTTCCTTTGCTCCTGAAGATGGATTATTCGTCCTTGAGGAAGCCACGGAATGGGAAGACTACGAGCCGGGTGAACCAGACGACATTGGTTATGCTCTAGCCGTAGACAGTCGCGAAGTAGGCACGTACGAATCCGCTGAAGAAGTAGCCACAGAATTACTGGCTCTTGCTCGAGCACACCATCTAGCTCCGAGTATCACGCTCCTTTTCGAAGAAGAAGAAGAAGCTTAAGCCGACGGATTTAGCGTATCTCTGAAGGCAACGGCAAG
>DKOG01000228.1 GCA_002469915.1 Bacteroidetes bacterium UBA7368 | reverse complement strand
ATCAAATAGTATTCCCCGTTCGCGGTAACCTGAATAGCCCTGTTTTCATCAACGCCATTGATTGTTGCTATCACGCGCTTCGTGCCGCTCTTTATCAGCGCCTCGGCAACATCTGTCGGAACCGGCAGATAGTGATAGGACATGATGGCCTCCCGCTTCAGAATAGGACCGGGAAACTCGAATGTCGGCTCGACACTCATTTCAATTCAGCAAAGATGCGGTCCAAATCGTTAGCAAGGCGCACGCCAGCTTGTTTAATTCGGGTTTCAAGGATGTGAATATGTTTGGTGTAGTAGGCTTCGCCAATCTGGCCATCCTGAAAGTTATATGCTGTTTTGGAGATAATCGCGAATGATTCTTCGGTCCATGTCGCAGGATCCAAGACGTCCCAATTGGCTCGATCTTCGTCCGTGATTTCAAAAAACAAGCGTGAGGCATAATCAACCCATGTCAGGTTCGTGCGCTCTAGAATGCCATAATCCCACGCAGCATGCAGGTTGGAAGGACTGCCAAATACGTCAACCTTGGTATCATTTCCACCACGATCGTCCCCGTACCCGGCGTGCATTGGCTGGTGAATATCGCCCACGAAGTGAGACAAGAACTTTAGGGCTTCTAAACGGCCCGCAGAAGGCGTTCTTGGATCAGATAGAGTGGCTCTCGATTCTATAATGCCCTCAACCACGCAAAAGGTATCCCCACAATCCCGATCGAGTTCAAACTGTGCGGCACCCCGTGGTAGGTTTACATAGTGAGCGGTAGACCAGCGATCATACTTTTTAATTTTGCCACGAACGTCATCAGCCCATAGACAGCTCTCCATAAATCGTTCGTACCCCATATCGGTATCGATGAGGTCAGAAACGGCCGCTTTTGTTTCATTTCCCATTTCCCACCAAGCAATGGTGCATACCATCTTGTGGGCATCCCATCCCCATCTTGGCGTTGTTGGGGAGAAGTCAGCAGGAAGAAAGAGGAGGGAGATGAGGGCAAGGAGCATAGAAAACGTTGTTTGTGGTGAGCCGGAATCTACCTTCCGAAACGGATGTCATCAATAGGGAGTGATCTTATAATGGCCAAAGGCAGTATCTTTGGCCTTCGCTTCAAGCTGCCCGGTCATGTCCATAGAAATCATATTACTGAGCGTCGCCGTTCTGGCCATCGCCTTTTTCTACGGTTCGGTGGGATTAGGTGGCGGATCCTCGTACACAGCCCTTTTTACGATCGTTGGATTTTCTTACACCCTTATTCCCACCCTCTCGCTGTCGCTGAACACGATCGTTACGTTGGTAGCAGTGTGGCAATTTGGAAGAAAAGGGCATTTGAAGATGCGGCTCCTACTTCCGTTTATCGCGACTTCCGTCCCCTTTGCGTATCTGGGAGGGCGCATGGACTTGCCAGAAAGCATTTTTCAAGTCGTTCTTCTCTTTTCATTGGTAGCGGTAGCCTTCAGGATCTATCTATGGAAGGACCCTGTGCTTCGCCTTCCCAATTCGGTCTCCTTTAAATGGGCTCTTTCACTGGGTATTGGATCCTTATTGGGATTCATCGCCGGATCTGTGGGTATTGGAGGGGGAATTTACCTCGTGCCCATCATTCTGATTACGGGCTTAGGAAATCCCAAAGAAGCAGCAGCTACTGGCGCCGGATTTATTTTGTTTAATTCCGTGACCGGCCTTTTGGCAAGAGCCGGCTCTGCATCCATCGAATGGGATGTCATCTGGCCACTTGGACTAGCAGTCTTTGTAGGAGGATGGGCAGGATCCCATTTGGGAGCGGGCAAGTGGGAGTCCAGAGTTATCCAGCAAGTACTGGGAGCCATTATTGTGCTTGCCATCATTTCCTTGGCCAGAACGATCTTTTTGTGACAGCAGCTCGGACGTGCTTTGGTCTTCGTTCTGGATGTATCGTGATTTCTTGTACACAGTTTTGTGACAATCCTACGCTGGGGCTCTGGTATCCTTGACTTCGAACAGCCCCAGTTGAGACCAATATTCGAGATCCGTCATGAAATACACGTTCCCATTCGTTTTCCTCGCCAGTTTACTCGCTGCATGTGGCAGTGAATCATCTAACGTTGCTCCAGATCTACCCGCAGATATCCCTTCAGCCTTTTCAAGCTTTGAAGATGGGGTAGAGGTGTATATGGATGAAGAGATGATCGTCATTGAATCCAATGGCGTCCCCAATCACAACTCTTCCTACTTTTCCAACTCCAGTGGACAATATGCTGCATATGACGGAGACAATTCGGCGTTTCAATTGAACCCGAATCAGATCGTGACGCAGCAGTACACGTTTCGGATTCCAGCTTATCCTGGCGAGGCAGTAAATAAAGAAGCCACGCCGCTGGGGGCCATCGGCGTAGCCCTCAATGGAGTAGCTATTTACAATCAATATGCTGGTCCCAATCAGCCGCTGACCTTTGAGATCAACTCATTTGATCAGTACAACGGGCACCCTCAACAGTTCGGTGCATACCACTATCACATGGAGCCCGTTTACATCACGGATTTAGTTGGGCGCGATGGTCTGATCGGATACCTATTGGATGGATTTCCTGTGTATGGACCGCGCGAAGGGGGCAACAACGTGACGAATACGGATTTGGATGCCTATCACGGTCATGAGCATGCTACGTCCGAGTACCCTGATGGTATCTATCATTACCATGTCACTGCAGAAGATCCGTATATCAATGGCAATGGCTTTTTTGGCCAAGCTGGAACGGTTTCGCAATGACGAGTTGGAAAAAAATACAGTCTTCGGTGTTATTCTGATTGGTCTAGGCGTTTTCGTGCTGCCTTTCGACTTTTCCAGCAATGCGCCAAGTAATGAGCTGATTGTGGACTCGTTGGATTCGGACTTGGTCCGAATCCAACGAGTAGTCCACTACAAAGGTATTCCATTCGATGGGGTGCTTAAAGTCAGTGAGTCAGACGGTTCAATGCTGGAGACAACCTTCCTAAACGGTAAAAAACACGGGGTTGAAACGTCTACCTACGCTTCAGGTGCTATTCAATTTGAAAGGCAGTGGAGACATGGGATGCGTGAGGGAAATTCGGAACCCTGGTGGGCCAATGGAAACAGAAAAAGTGCTTCATTTTATGCGCACGACGTGCTTGAAGGTGAACTCACGGAATGGTTTTCGGACGGGACACCTGCCCGGGTATTTCATTACGCTGCTGGCAAGGAAGAAGGACCACAAAAAATGTGGTTTGAGGATGCCAGTATCCGAGCCAACTATCTGGTGATTGAAGGACGTCGATACGGCTCCATTGGAACCAAGGGATGTGAAAGTGACGCTGAAGGTGTTCTAGATGTATAGAGTCGTTTACTGCTTGATGTTGATAGGGCTGTCAGCCTGCGGAGGTGAAACGCCCTCCTCACAACTGCCCTATTTCACCAGCACCGATATGACACCCGTGTTCATATCTGATGGTAACGTGGATTCCAGCTTCTTGAAACAGGTACATAGTTTCTCCCTAGTTGGTCAAGATGGCGACCGGGTCGCAGAGGCCAGTCTTTCAAATCGCCCATACGTGGCCAACTTTTTTTTCACGGAGTGTACGGGTATCTACCCAACTCTTCGAACTCGACTTACTGCCGTTCAGAAAGCCTTTGATAGCGATGATCTGACCATGCTATCGGTTTCTATTGCCGACGAGGATCAAGACCTTTCCAAACTAAAAGCGTACAGCAAGGTCAACGGGATTCAATCAGAAATGTGGAAACTCGTAACGGGAGATAGTAATGCCATCCAACATCTTGCATTGGACTCTTTTGGTGCTCGTTTGGACCTAAATGGAAATTTATACGCGCATACAGAAACCGTGTATCTCGTTGATGCGCATGGATATATACGCGGTTTGTATAACGGGACACTCGAAGTGGAGATCATGCAGCTCCTTAACGATTTGCAGATTCTCGTTTCCGAAAATTTAGATGTTGCCTGATGCCATTTCCTTGACTGCATAGTCCACTGCTCGAGCAGTGAGGGCCATATAGGTGATAGATGGATTTTGTACAGCGGTTGACGTCATACAGGCTCCATCGGTCACAAACAAGTTGGGGACTTCATGAGCTTGATTGAACGCGTTCAATACAGAAGTCTGAGGATCACGTCCCATTCGAGCAGTACCCATTTCGTGAATGGCTAATCCTTGAGGGTTGTCTTCCAGATTATCGTTTACTGAAATATCTCGGAAACCGGCAGCTTCCATCATCTCCTGAGCACACTCTGCGCAATCTTTTCGCATCGCCAACTCGTTATCGCCCCAACCGGCACTAACAATAAGCTGAGGAATGCCCCATTGATCGACCTCGGTGGGAGAGAGGCGGCAATGATTATCATAGTTCGGAAGAGTTTCTCCATATCCCCATAACTGCATTTCCCAAGGCCCTGGATCTCTGAGCTTGTTTTTAAAATCTATACCAATCCCTTCCTGGACTGCACCGCGTTCGACTCCGGCCCGCCAACTCGACCCCTGATAGGCAAATCCTCGCACATAATCGGAACGACGGGAGGCAGCGTCAAGGTTACGAAAGCGAGGGATATAAATGCCGTTGGGCCGAGATCCGGAATAATAGCGGTCATCAAAGGCGTCCGTAAATCCAGATGCATCGATTCCCATGTGGTGATCTCCCAAATAGTGGCCTAAAGCGCCACTGCCATTTGCAATACCTTCTGGAAATTCAGCAGATTTGGAGTTCAACATGATTTGCGTGGTACCCAAACAAGAGGCACACATAAACAGAAGCTTACTCCGGTACTCGGTGACTTCGTGCGTCACGGAATCAATGACGCGCACACCTGATGCACGATTTGTTTTAGCGTCGTACAGGATACTTTCCACGATCGAATTGGGTCGTAACGTCATATTACCCGTGGCAGCAGCGGCAGGAAGCGAAACCGAAACGGCAGAAAAGAAGGATCGCGTTGAACATCCACGCTCACATTCCCCACAATAATGGCAGGGTGCGCGACCATTCAACTCCTGTGTGAGGACCGCGCAACGACCAATAGTCATGCGGCGGTTCTCAAAGGCTGCTTCAATGGCCATTTTGGCATTTTTTTCAACGGCCGTCATTTCCATTGGGGGAAGAAACTGACCATCGGGGAGATGCCGCAATCCCTCGGCCCGACCGGAAATGCCTACAAATCCTTCTACATAATCGTACCAAGGCGCGATGTCATCATACCGGATGGGCCAGTCTACTCCATGGCCGTCTACTTGATTGGCCGTAAAATCCTGTGGGCCCCAGCGATAGGTTTGTCTGGCCCACATGAGGGATCGGCCGCCAACCTGATTGGCTCGAATCCAGTCGTATGGCTTTTCCTGGATATACGGTTGCTCATTATCCTTTACGAATAGATGCTTGGTCGCTTCATCAAAAAGATAGACCTTGCCTTGTGTGGAATACACGTCGTTCAACTCTTCCTTCGGAACGCGGCCATGCCTCGGGAGCTCAAAAGGACGCTTATGCTCCGTTACAAAACTGGTCCCATGCTCAAAGGCCACACCTCGATCTAACACTAACGTCTTTAGACCTCGTTCGCAGAGTTCTTTAGCAGCCATTCCGCCCGTCATTCCGGATCCGACGACGATGGCGTCAAACTCAGTATTCAATTTGATATTCATTTCGTGTGTCAGTTGGACCAGGAGCGTTCGACGTCATTGCGGGCAATATCATACTGGGCCGTTCCATATGGTTTCAGCCGGAGCTCAACCGTCATGCCAATCTCTGAGGTATAGTATCCCGCTACAATCAATTCCTTCAACCGGCGATGTACCCACAACTCATCAGTAGAGCCATCTGAGGGGGTCTCATAGTCGGATGCAAAGGCTCTTTGGTCTAATTGCCCCAACCAGCTTTTAATTTCTTCGTCGGTGTGCTTCTCCAGGTCGAAGGAAGCAACCATGGCATCAAAGGTAGACTTGAATTGCAGCGCTTCGGCAGGTAGATAATACTCGGCTAGGAGCGTATCGATAAAACGAGCAACACCAGCTTCTTTCGCGCCGGGTGTATCCGTCTCTGGGATAATAAAATCAGCCAATTTTCCGACTAATGAAAATTGGCGAGGAGTAAGAGACTTCAGTGCATATTGCTCAGCATTGGGCGTTGAACACCCTGATAGAAGAGCGGAAGTGAGCGGGAGAGACAGCGTGCCTCCAACGAGAAGTCCAATACGTGATAAAGCCGACCGGCGATCCATGGGTATTCGGTAAAATGTACCCCTCAATCTAGATCGCTAGAGTCAATAACGTCAAGACTCAGTCAGACTTATTCCGGGTTATAAATTTGTAACCTGCGAAGCCCAGAACACTTGCAATAAGCATGAGCGGAATCCATCCAATGAAGTTGAGCAGCATAAAAAATGCGCCAATGGAAGCCGCACCTTGTGCCCACCCAATCAACTGCCCCTTCGTGCGGGCATTATCTAACTGCTCCCTGGTGTAGATCGCTGTTTCGTACTCTTTAGACATAATTATACTCCTCCCGTTGATTGAATGAGAACCTACGTGGTGAAGCGGAAAAGAGTTGCTGAGCCGAATGTCTAGTTCCAGGAACCAAGTAAAGCGCCCATGGCCATAAGAGAGACTAGGTTGTACAGGATGTTTAGAATCCAGAGCGAGACTTTCTGATCGGAAAAGGCAACCTGCTGCCAGCTTATAGTCACGACAAACCCCAGCCACATCCAAAATGCACCCTGAATGCCGGTCATCGCACCGGTCACATCATAGGCATCATTCCATGCTCCCAATACATGAGCCATCATGTAGGCTAAGATGAGCGCAAATACGAAAGTGACACCGTAGGACTTGGCTGGATTGAAAGAAGCTCTGAGTTCTTCTTCTGTTTTACCCATTAGGGACATCCATTTTTTGCCAAATAGGGGGCCATACCAAATGGATCCTATAAGCATGGGTAGTAGTCCAGCAACCAAAACAGCGAGATAGTTCACGGGGGAATACATAGCGTCGGGAGTTTGGATAAGGTTGCCCAAAAAAACTGGATTCTACTCACTTCTGCAAAACGGAAAGCTATTTTTCAGGTGGTGCCCCGTAATGCTGTATGATTTTGGAATTGAAATCGTCTTCGCTAAGTCCGGAGGCAGCGCCTTTACAAAGGCTTTTCACGTGAGGCGGAAAGTCCGCTCGTTGGATCCAACCTAGGTATCCAGCATCTCTTGCAGCGACCTCAAGAATGGGGCGGCCATTATATTTCCCAAAGCCAAATACAACTTCTCCAGCCGACCATACGAACTGATGAGAGGGACCGATCCAAAGTTCTTTGTCTGGATTGGTCATTTTGGCCAACTCTTCCCAAGAGGTTTCCTCAAGGTTAAACGTTCGGCGCATTCCACGTAACACCTCAACAGCCGCCTGCACATCAGCTTCCGCAGAATGGGCATCCTCCAATTCCCCTCCGACAAATCTGCGATACGCATCGGTGAGCTTCCGTGGCTCTAAACTTTGCCAGATGCGAAAAGGATCTACAACGAGCTTAGATCCAAGGTCAATAGTGCGGCCCAATCGCTCAAATTCTTGTTCGACACACCGAATGTCGAAACGCACGTTATATCCTACGAATACTTCGGCTCTAGCTAAAAACGCCTCAATATCATCGGCAACATCCTTGAATGTCGGCATTTCTGCTACTTCGTCGATAGATATTCCATGTACCGCTTGGGCTCCTTTCGCGATGGGTACATCGGGTTTGATCAATTGGTAATACGACTCCTCTTGGCCTCCGTCGTATAGACACATAGAGATCTCAATGATCTGATCCGTATCCGGGTTTTTACCGGTTGTTTCCACGTCAAAGGCGATCATGATCTTGCTCATCGGCAGTGCGCTCCTGATTCTGTAATTTTAGAATGTTAGGTCTTCTGTGGGTCGACTATCTTGTTGTCACAAATATACGGTACCCCCTGTGACACCCGGGTGTCACAGGGGGGAAGTACCTTACCCAAGCATCTTAACAATCACAGGAAGTAAAAACTGTCCTTCCCTAAAAAAACATATCTCCATCAACAGATCATTCAGGACTTATCGGCTAAAGATGATGCTGCTGATCTGAAGATTCTTGTCGCACCGGGATCCTATGCCGCAACGGAAATCCGGATATCTCTGGCGCGGATGGGCTTTTCAGTCATGAATTTCGAGGCCGTCACTCCATCTGGACTTGCTCGGCACATTTGGCGGGCTTTGCACCCTGAGGAAGCTAGCAAACTGCTGACCAATCAACAGATTGACTTCATTCTCGGGTTTCTGTCTGAAGCTGTTGAAGTAGAAGAAACCGAGCTACTTAAGAAATCAATTTCTGCAGTGCGGGAGTCTATCCTTCAGGATCGAGCTGCAGGCACACCGGTTGCGGAGTTGCACAGGCAAGCCGGGACTAACTTTCAAAAGGCTTATGTCAGTGTTTTTGAGGCCTATCAAGGGTATTTAAAGGAGTATGACCTCTTAGACTCGGTCGACGTTATGGCGGCGGCTCTGGATGGAGTGGGCGCTTTTGTTGCTCAGCGGCATGTAGGTTCACTTCTTGTTGTTGGAGAACCTAATCTTTCTTTCGCCGATGCTCAATTAATTGAGCGTTTGGGGCAAGCTGTCCGTAAACATCATGTGCTTCCGCGAAAGGAGGAAGAACCAGAGCCCACTCATGTCGAAAACCAACCAGCAGTTCTCGTTGCTCCGACCAGAAGGGAAGAGATAAGAATGGTATTGGTCCATATCCTAGAACAGCAGATTCCTTTCGACCGGATCGAAATCGCTGTTTCTCCCGGAAGCCCGCATGAATCCGAACTCCTAATTGCTTGTCGCCGGTTTGGGATTCCCATCCAATATCCCGGCAAGAATACTGCGTTACCCATGCAAACGGGTCATAGTATCCAGTTTTTTTGTGAATGGATTCTCAGTGGTCAAAGTCCGGATGCCTTGGTTCGATTCCTTCGAGAAGGGTTATTGCGTTCGGACCTCTTAGACGTATCTGCAATAGATGTAGCGACGGCTTTAGAAGCCTTTCCAATACATCCCTCTGCTGTTTATCGTCCCGGCTTTCTGGCGTCGCTGTATGAAAAGGCGTCATCAAGAAATATTCGGAAGCAGCACTTGACCGCGTTAGTACATCTGCTCAAGCGGCTGGAACACCACATGCCTGCTAATTTCGTACGTCCGGAAGAGTTTGGTACCTGTTTGGCAGCGTTTCTTGAGGAGATTACCCATTGTGAGGTGCATCCTGATACGATGGAATCGTACAGCCGGTTGTTGGTTGATTCTCGACTCCCAAAGTCACAAAGATCTTGGGTTGCTTCCAGCATATTAGCCGATGGCTCCAAGGTTCAATCAGCTGGTAGCACTGGACTGAAAATCGTATCGCTTACTGAAGCCGGTTATGGCACAGCGCAACGCGTGTACGTTCCTGGTATGGATGATGGTACTGAGGATGGCTCAAAAAGTGGCGATCAATCCAAATCCATCGTCTCTGAACATCATGTTCAAGATCCTGAACAATCATCGCTTCGTAAAAGGGTGGAGGGACTTTGTAGTCGGCTGGGCGCAGATCTGGTACTTTCGGCCAGCACGTACGACGTAGCGGGTGGTCGTCCCCTTTTTCCCAATGCTGCGTTTATTGAGCTCTCAGGCGATAATGCATTCGTGCCCGCAGCCCGAGACATGCCCTTGGATGATGGAGAGCGAGATGCGACCGGGCTGTATTCGCCAGATCGGTCTGTGTATTCAAATTTATTGCGTGGTGCATCGGCATATGAAGCACGGCATTCTGAACGTTGGACAGCTTATGATGGCGTGCTTTCTCTGGAGGATCCGTTGGAACGAGATGTTTGGTCTCCGTCGCAATTAGAATTGATTGGGCAATGTCCCTTCAAATACTTTCTTAGAAAAGTGTTAAAAGTGAAAGTGCCTGAGATATCTGAGGAAATGTGGATTGACAAGAGGGAAGAGGGCAACGTACTTCATGACCTATTCGAGGCGCACGTCAAAGCCCGACTCGCTAATAAAAGCGATCTCTCTGAACAGGCAGAGGCTGAGATGTTGGATCGCTTATCCGAGCAAATAATCGAATTTGCTGCCGTTTCGGGTATCTCCGCTGAAACTGAAATACACGCCAAAATTGAAGAACTGGCACATGCTATTCGGCTTTATTTTCGAAAAGAACGTCGTGAGTCCTCTCAACGCACACCTAGATCGGCCGAGTTCGGGTTTGGGTCTCATCCGGATTCAGACGCCCCTCCATTTGAACTGAGTACAGGGGACAGTTCTTTAAGACTGTCGGGAAGGGTAGATCGCGTAGATACGACTTCAGACGGCTCACTCGTGATAGTAGATTACAAGAGCGGAAGCGCTGAAGGGTATGCGCCACATGACCTTGCTGGAATGAAATCGAAAATGCAATGGGCGTTGTATGCGCTCATGGTGGCTGAACACGAGCAATTGCCGGTAGAGTGGTCAGAGTACTTTTTCAGTTCTTTGAAGGCTGGAGGGCTCGTTAGCAGGATGGCTCCGATGCCGAAAGAGGAAGTCGAACGCCTGGTTCGCGATCTTTCAAAACGGTACAAGGATGGCGCATTT
>DKOG01000192.1 GCA_002469915.1 Bacteroidetes bacterium UBA7368 | reverse complement strand
TTGGTACACGCAATACACGCCGTACCAGGCTGAAATTGCGCAGGGTCGGCTTGAAGCGCTTCTGAACTACCAGACCATGGTCATCGATTTGACTGGGATGGAAATTGCCAACGCCAGCCTCCTTGATGAGGGAACGGCAGCGGCCGAGGCCATGATGATGCTTCAGCGACAGATGAAACGCAGCGTTCGCGCGCGTTTCTTTGTGTCTGCAGAATGTCACCCTCAAACCATATCGGTAATAAAAACGCGCGCGGTCCCGCTTGGTATTGAAGTGGTCATTGGAGATCACCGTACCGTTTCTTTTGATGATACCTTCTTTGGCGCACTGGTGCAGTATCCCGCATCCGACGGAGCCGTCTATGACTATTCAGATTTCTGTGAAACCGTACACAAAGAAGGCGCCTTTGTAATCGTAGCAGCCGACCTTATGAGCCTAGCTCTACTTGCCTCCCCTGCATCCTTCGGAGCAGATGTTGCTGTAGGCTCCACGCAGCGCTTCGGAGTACCTATTGGTTTCGGCGGTCCGCACGCTGCTTATTTTGCAACGGGTACAAAGTTCAAAAGACAAATTCCTGGCCGCATTATCGGCGTCTCTGAAGACGCCGAAGGAAAGCCTGCTCTGCGGATGGCTCTTCAGACTCGTGAGCAACATATTCGCCGGGACAAAGCGACTTCCAATATTTGTACTGCCCAAGTCTTGCTGGCGGTGATTGCTGGCATGTATGCCGTTTATCATGGCCCATCGGGTATTCGAGCCATTGCGACGCGTATTCATAATGCGACGCGTTTGCTAGCGGCAGCACTTGCTGATCTTGGGCTAAAAGTCCACCATGGGGATGTATTTGATACGTTGCGCGTCTCCAGCGAGAACATGGAGGCCATACTTAAACATGCTGAGCAGGCAAAAATAAACCTTCGGTCTTTCGAAGATGGCTCGGTCGGAATTGCGCTAGACGAAACCGTCTTTGAGTCCGATCTAGCCGATCTATTAGAGGTATTTGGGTGCGTGGATGGGGCTGCCAGAGTGGCCGCTCTTTCCGCTTCAATGGACTCTGGCTATGCTGGTGAGTGCCCGCGTAAGGAGGCATTCATGACGCATCCTGTCTTTAGTGACCACCATTCTGAGGCGGCGCTAACTCGGTACATGCATAAACTGGCTAAAAAGGATCTTTCCCTGACCACCAGTATGATTGCACTTGGATCGTGTACCATGAAGCTCAATGCCGTAGCGGAATTGATGCCCATCACGATGCCGGCTTTCAATCAGTTACACCCATTCGCACCAGCCAACCAGGCTGAGGGCTATCACGAAATGATGGTAGAGCTGCGGAATTGGCTAAACGAAATAACAGGTTTTAGTGCCACGTCACTCCAGCCAAACTCAGGCGCTTCCGGCGAATATGCAGGACTGCTCCTCATCCGGGCGTATCATGAAAGTCGAGGAGAAGGAGAGCGCAATATCTGCATTATCCCCTCTTCCGCACATGGCACGAACCCTGCATCCGCTGTTATGGCAGGAATGAAGGTGGTCGTTGTAGCTTGCGACGATCAGGGAAATATTGACGTCGACGATCTCAATGCTAAGGCCGCTGAAGCTGGAGATCTACTCTCTGCGCTCATGATTACCTACCCGTCAACGCACGGTGTATTCGAGGAAACCGTCAAAGATATCTGCGCTACGATTCACTCATACGGTGGTCAGGTCTACATGGATGGGGCAAACATGAATGCTCAAGTCGGGCTCTGTCGTCCCGGCGACATCGGCGCTGATGTATGTCACCTAAATCTCCATAAGACGTTTGCCATTCCTCACGGTGGAGGAGGTCCCGGTGTGGGACCTATTTGTGCAGCCTCTCACCTGGCTCCCTTTATGCCGGGTCATCCCGTAGTAGAAGCGGGCGGTTCGACGGGTCCTGTTGCCGCAGCACCTTTTGGAAGTGCATCTATCCTTCTGATTTCATGGGCCTACATCGCCATGCTCGGTATGGAAGGATTGAAAAAGTCGACCCAGATAGCCATTCTGAACGCGAACTATATGGCCCATCAGCTCAGAGAGCACTACGATGTGCTATACACGGGCGCAAACGGTCGAGTAGCTCACGAATACATCTTGGATCTGCGGAATCTCCGACAAAATACTGTTCTGACCGAGGTTGATGTCGCCAAACGCCTCATGGACTACGGCTTTCATGCTCCGACCATGTCTTGGCCGGTCGTGGGTACGGTAATGGTTGAGCCCACTGAAAGTGAAAACAAGGCAGAGCTGGATCGATTTGTCGATGCAATGATTTCCATTCGTGCTGAGATTCAAGAAGTTGAACTCGGACTTATCGAAGCCAAAGAAAGCGCCCTCGCAAATGCGCCGCACACGGCAGACGCTGTCATGGCAGATGAATGGAATCAGGCCTACTCTCGTGAGAAAGCAGCCTTTCCGATATCGTGGTCACGAGAAAATAAATTCTGGCCCTCCGTCCGCCGGATTAATGACGCTCACGGAGATCGAAACCTGGTCTGCTCGTGCTTGCCTCTAGCGGCATTTGAAGAATAGCCGCTTCTAGACGGACTTCTACTAGTAAAGTCGATACATTTTTCCGGACAGGTCCCGTTCGAGAAAGTCGGAGACCTGCCTACTTGTCGCAGCGACAATCGCGTTGTCAATACCATGCTGTATCCCTAACTGATCGAGTAAATAGACGGTGTCTTCAGTTGCCACGTTACCCGTAGCTCCGGGAATGAATGGACACCCACCGAGGCCGCCCAAAGACGTATCAAAGCGATCCACCCCCATCTCGAGCGCGGCAGTAATATTCGCAATGCCTAATCCTCGGGTATCGTGGAGATGAAGAACCAATGGTACGGAGGAGACCGAACGCACCGCATCGATGACCTCCTGAATAGAGTCTGGGTTAGCCATTCCGGTTGAATCCGCGAGTGAAAAAGATGCTAGCCCCGAATCTGCGAATCGATGAGCCATCTTAATGATGCGCTCCAGTGGAGTATCGCCTGGAGCCCGATATCCCCAAACGGTCTGTACGTTTAACTGCACCTCGAGACCGGCATCCACTCCAAGCCGAATCATTTTTTCAGCCTGTAAAACTCCCTCCTCAACGCTCATATTAGCGTTGTCAATTCCATGCTGTTCATTGGTTGCAATGGAAAGATCTACGCCCTTGAGTCCGGATGCAGCCGCTCGCTCTACGCCTTTTGTATTGAGAGCAAGTCCCGTCATCGTGCACGGTCCATCCAAAAGAGCAGCTACTACTTGTTCTGCATCAGCCATCTGAGGTACGTTTCTCGGATGAACGAATGACGTGACCTGAATTCGGGGGATACCGGCACGTATAAGATTCCGAATCAGGCTAATTTTAAGCTCAGTAGGAATATTTTTGGCTTCGAACTGGAATCCATCTCGCGGACCTACTTCGCACAATTCAACATGGACTGGACGACTCATGATGCAGACTTCCCTTACAAATTTTTACGTAACAATCCGTATAGTACAACCGTCAAGACTGCGACACCAATCGGTAATCTCCAATAACCGGTATCCACTATGAGTCGTTTTTTAAACGTATCTGTTCTTCTCGTTTGCTTTGCCCTCGCATTTCTTACCACGTCCACACGGGCCCAGACCACCACTTCTGAAGAAGCCCTTTCAGAGCGCAGAGTTTCTTACCGCATGAATGTGCAATTAGACCCCGAAGCCAAGACCGTATCGGGTACCCAGCGCCTTACCTGGCGAAATCCTGATTCCGTGCCAGTCGATGAACTTCAATTTCACCTCTATTTAAACGCGTTCAAGAACAACAACTCGACGTTCATGAAGGAAAGTGGTGGCATGCACCGAGGAAATGCAGCTAAAGACGACAACCCTTGGGGAGGCATCAATATTTCTAGCATGCGGATTGCTGATGATTCGGGTGATTTTCAGCCAGGAATTCCATCCCCACCAAATTTTGATCTAACGGATCGTATTCAGTTCATCCAACCCGATGACGGAAACACAGAGGATGAAACGGTCATATCTGTCTCCCTTCCACAATCTGTAGCTCCGGGGGAAACGGTCGCCCTCGACATTGTTTTTGAAAGCCAGTTGCCAGAGATCGTTGCCAGAACGGGATGGAAAATAGCGGATACTGGAAATCCCTTTTTCTTTGTGGGACAATGGTTTCCAAAGATTGCGGTATATGAAATTCCCGGCCAACGATATGTCCCTCTGGATGCTGAGAAGGGAGTTTGGAATGCCCATCAATTCCATGCTAACAGTGAGTTTTATGCCGATTTTGGTACCTACGATGTGACCATGACGGTTCCTGAAGATTATGTGCTCGGAGCCTCAGGCGTCCGAGAAGAGGAGTCTACTGTGGACGGGATGAAAACATTACGCTACTTGGCGGACGATGTACACGACTTTGCATGGACAGCTAGCCCGGACTATTTGTCTTACGAGCAGCAGTGGCGACATGTATCCATTCGCGCGCTCATACGCCCCGCCCATGAAGGACAGGCACAACGCCATATCGACGCTGCGATTACCGCACTCGAACGCTACGACGAATGGGTAGGGGCATATCCATACACCACATTGACGGTAGTCGACGGTGTGGGTGGCAGCAATGGAATGGAGTATCCGACCTTGATCACAGCTGGCACTGCATACGGCCTGCCGGAGTGGATTCGACCACTCGAACTGGTGACTATCCACGAATTCGGTCATCAGTATTTTTACGGTCTACTTGCCAGCAACGAGTTTGAAGAAGCTTGGCTGGACGAAGGAATGAATTCCTACATCGAAACACGCATCATGGATGATGCTTACGGAGAGGGTTCAGTCATGGAAATTGGAGGCCTGAAGGTCGGCGACATTGCGGTTCAGCGGCTGGCCTATGTCAAAAACGATCCAAGCAAAGGCGCACTCTATACCCGCTCTTGGGAATACACTATGGGCGACTACAGCAAGTCGTCCTACAGCAAACCAGCAACCGTAATGAATACGCTGGAGCGATATTGGGGCTGGGACATGCAGAAAACATTCCTCAGGACCTACTACGATACGTGGCGCTTCAATCATCCAACAACCAGAGATCTTCAACAGGTGGCCGAAGAGGTATCTGGAGAAGATCTGGACTGGTTTTTTAACCAATTTGTATATGGCACAGCCGTAGTAGATTACTCAGTCGAGTCCATATCTAATTCTCGTCAAGAGGACGACTCCTATTCATCTAGCGTCCGGATTCGTAGGCAAAGTGATGGGGTTTTCCCTGTCTCCATCCAGATCCGATACGAAGACGGATCCTTGGAGGAGGTTGAGTGGACGGGAAAAGAACAATGGAAGGACTTTCAATTCAAAGGCGAAACGCGGGTTGCGGAAGCGTTTGTTGATCCTGAGTTTAACGTACTGCTCGATATTAATAGACTGAATAACCGGAAAGTCATACCTACAGAAGCCAGCAATGCATTTGCCAGACGAGCTCAACTGCGTACAGCTGCTTTCCTCCAGAAAATGTTTTTCGTTCTGGGCGGAATCCTTTGAGGTCATGCCACCTCTAAATCACCATCTGTTTTGTTTATAATCGCACGTTGATATGCCTCTCCAATACCTTTCTAACGGCTTCTCTTCAGCCCGATCACGACCCAAACTGGCTGCCATTCTTTACGTAGCCAATTTGGCGCTAGGTCTAATTGTCTCTATCCCATTGTTTGTGGCGTTTGCGCAAGCGACAGCAGAATCAGGATATGGTCCTGAGTTGGCTGAAAATTTTGACCTCTCGATATGGGCTGATATTGTCGAACAATCGGGCCCTGTATTTCAATCCTTGATCAGTCAATTACTGTGGATTCTACCGTTGCTGTTCCTGTGGAAAGTGGCTTCCTCAGTCGGTCTTGTTCACGCTCTGAGCAAGGGCGGTGGTCATTCGTTCTGGCAGGGAATTGGCAAATACACTGGGAAGGCTTTTGTCCTCG
>DKOG01000168.1 GCA_002469915.1 Bacteroidetes bacterium UBA7368 | reverse complement strand
AGCGGTGCTGCGTTTGCCGAGCTTACGTTCGAACGTGCCCGGGTGGCTGTTGCCAAACGTCTCGTAAAAGCGCCCATTCGAGTTGCGCAAATTGGCCATCCAGATCAGGTAGTTGGCCGCCCAACCATTATAGAACGCATGCGTCCATACACCCGGCATGCCCACCCGCGTCAGTTCAGAAACGTCTTCGTAGGCCAGGTTATGCCATTCATCCACTGTGATGGGGTCAATCCATTCGTTGTAGGGTCCGAGTCCCGTAGATACGTAGAGATAGGGAACAGACTCGTGCAAGTCATGCATGACCTGAGGCTTCCAGTGGTGGAAGCTGTCGAGGAGATTGCGTGTCAGATTGAGCGCCATCCCGTAGCCATCCCGGTTGTTATCGTGCGCAACGTATTTGCCCCAATAGGTAAGATTTGGCGCTTGTCCGTTGTGATCATCCGAGTAGCGATGTACATCCACCATACGGTCTCGACCATCGGGCTCGGCGGCGGGCGTAAACATGGTGATCACATTGTCCCGTATCGAGCGGATATAGTCTGATTCTTCGACGGCCAAACGATAAGCCAGCTCCATGACCATTTCCGGAGAGCCGGTTTCGCTCGAGTGGAGGCCCGCCGTCAAGTAATAGATCGGCTTCGCAGACGCGATGATGTCCGAAGCTTCGTCTTCAGATAGAGAGCGAGGATCAGCCAAGCGGTTTAGCGCAACCCGGTATGGCTCGAGATCGGCTATCGTTGCTTCATCGGCGATAATGACCTCAATCATTTCCCGGTCTTCCTCCGAGTAGCCAATATTTCGAACCATGACGCGAGGGGAGGCATCCGCGAGGGCGCGCAGGTAGCCATAAATGTCCTCTGTGTAGTGCAGGATTCCTTCGGCGCCAATGATCGTCCCGAAATAGTCTAGGGGCGAAGGGACCGTGTCGGACGCGGGGAGGTGATCGATGAGGTCGTTTAGAAACCGTTCGTCCGTGGTGAACTCTGCGATTTTCTCCCCATACGCTTCGTCCATCGTTTGCTGGGCGTTGGCAAGAACGGGGACGAAGAGGAAAAGGAGTGGGAGAAGAAGTCGCATACTTGCAGGGTTTTGGTGGGAAGGCAATATGGAGAAAAACCATCAAACTTAACAGCATTGCTGCGGTGGCAACCCTGCCGCGGTGGATACTGCTGCGCTGGCCACCCCTGACGTGGCAAAACCTAACCGAATAGATAGGTTGTCCAGTGGTGTGGTGGAGTTAAAAAATCAGGGAAGTGGCCGATACCTTCCCTACCAGCCTCACCCCTATATCTTTGAGCCACCGATGAAAATTCCTTTTTCACCTCCCTTTATTACAGATCAGGTCTTTCAGCACGTTCAAGAAGTGTTGGAATCTGGTTGGATTACTACCGGTCCTAAGTCGCGCGCACTGGAACAGGAGTTTACAGCTTACACGGAAGGCCAAGCGTCCATAGCAGTTAATTCATGGTCTTCAGGAGCTATTCTGGCCCTAAAGTGGCTGGGTATTCAGCTAGGCGATGAGGTGATTATTCCGGCTTATACGTATGCAGCCACGGCCTTGAGCGTCTTACATGCCGGAGCAACACCGGTGATGTGCGATTCCGGAGATGACTTTTGCCTTGATCCTAAGAAGCTTAGTGCCTTGATCACAGAGCGCACTAAGGCGATCATCCCCGTAGATTTTGGTGGCCTACCGGCGGATTACTCGGCTATTCGAGCCGAGGTAGAGGCGGCTGCGGACGAATTTGAGCCAACCAGCCGAATTCAGGAAAAATTTGGTCGGATTGCCATCTTAACGGATGCCGCGCATTCTTTGGGAGCACGTTGGAATGGATTATCGGCAGCAATGGGGGGAGATATTACAATCTATTCTACCCACGCCGTAAAGAACTTAACTACGGCTGAGGGTGGCATGATCGTGTTAAATTTACCTCCATGGTTTGAGGTAGAATTAGAAGAGAAATGGTTTACGCTTCATCGGCTTAATGGCCAGACTAAAGATGCGTTTGCAAAGAGTAAAGCGGGAGGCTGGCGATATGATATCGTCACGGATGGCATGAAAATGAACATGCCTGACATCTGTGCTGCCATCGGCCTTGGGCAGATTGCAACATACCCAAGTGCGTTGAGGAGACGACGCGAAATATTTGAGCGCTATGAAAGTGGGTTGGACCATGCGTTCTTCAGGATGCCGGTCAGTCAATTGGATACCCGCCAGTCATCGTATCATCTATTTGCCGTTCGCCTTCATCCAGAGTGGGTTGCTCAACGAGATGAGATAATTGATTTTGCGGCCGCGCAAGACGTAGCCGTAAACGTCCATTTCATTCCCTTGCCAGAACTAACCCTCTTCAAAGAGTTAGGCTATTCGAGCTCCTCCGTTCCGCAAGCTGTCTCGATGAGTAATTCGGAAATCTCGTTACCTATTTATCCGCAAATGACCAATGAAATGGCAGATCGCGTGATAGAGGTCATGAATCAAGCAGCAAGGGCAACGAAAAAAGTTAGTCGAGCTGACAGACCAGCGCGCTCCAGGAAGACAGTACCCAATAGCATTCAACCGAGCGTACAAAGCCGTATTTCAAAGTAGATCCTGGGCTATTCGGGATTGGACCGGCACAAAACAACTGTACATTTTTCTGGTGGACCTGTTTGATCCACCACGTTCTACCTATTGGTCATTCCTTTAACCGAGGTCATTGATTAACTTAAGGGCTCTGGTGTGACGATTACCCCAACCATGTTAATAGAAAACGATACGGACCTCATGAAAAAAGCACTCATTACCGGTACAACAGGCCAAGACGGAGCTTATTTGTCCGAGCTTTTACTTGCTGAAGGGTATGAAGTCCATGGCCTCAAGCGCCGTTCCAGTTCGTTCAATACAGCTCGGATTGATCATCTGTATAAAGATCCTCACATAGCGGAATCAAGATTCCATTTACATTATGGAGATCTAACCGACTCAGCCAATCTGATTCGGATTGTTCAGGAAGTTCAGCCAGACGAGATTTATAATCTGGGTGCCCAGAGTCACGTTCAGGTTAGTTTTGATATGCCTGAATACACGGCCAATACCGATGCGCTGGGTGTGCTTCGGTTGTTGGAGGCGATTCGCATCATCGGTAGAGAGAAGGATACGAAGTTCTATCAGGCTTCTACCTCGGAGCTGTATGGACTGGTTCAAGAAGTCCCCCAGCGGGAAACCACCCCCTTTTATCCCCGGTCTCCGTACGCCGTTGCCAAATTGTATGGCTACTGGATTACGGTCAATTACCGAGAGGCCTACGACATGTTTGCCTGTAACGGCATTTTGTTCAACCATGAGAGCCCAATTCGTGGAGAGACGTTTGTGACCCGGAAAATTACCCGGGCTGCCGCGCGAATTAGTCTAGGCACCCAAGACATGTTGTACTTGGGCAATTTGGATGCACAGCGCGATTGGGGGCATGCTAAAGACTATGTTCGAGGTATGTGGCTCATGCTGCAACAAGACAAACCCGAAGATTTCGTCTTGGCGACAGGCGTTATGACCACGGTTCGCGATTTTTGTCTGAACGCCTTCAAAGCCGCGGGCATATCTCTTCGATTTGAGGGGACAGGCCCAGATGAAATCGGAATAGACACGGCAACTGGAAAAACCGTGATCTCAGTTGATCCACGCTACTATCGACCGGCGGAAGTTGAGGAATTGCTAGGAGACCCAACGAAAGCGAAAACGAAGCTTGGATGGACGCACGAGTATGACTTGGCCTCTATGACCCAAGAAATGGTCGAGTCTGATCTGCGCATTGCGAAGCAGGAAATGAAATAAGCTGGGGCGTAGTTAGTAGCGTTGATAGCCCCCATCAGGTATTAACCAAGCCGTCCTTATTAAATTTTCCCGTGTTCAAATTGAATACCGGACAATCCGTTAGATCGTGAAATAGGTTTTGCTGCAGATTTATCAGTGGCAAAGTTTCCACTTGTTTGCCTAGGTGAATTGTCTTCTAGTAGGTGGTCTACATTTTTTGACGTCGGTGTAAAGCTCGGAACAAGCCGTAATAAGTGCACTCTGGCTGCACGGCTGTCTTGTTGGTCGATGGCGGCTGATAATGCGAGAAGACCTTGTTCTAATTCGAGTCTATTTGGATAAGACTCTTCTGCGCAAGAAATCAAAGGGTGGGTTGTCGCAGAGACGTTATCGCCGATAAGTAATTCTTCAAATAATTTTTCACCCGGGCGGAGTCCTGTGATCTTGATCTCTATGTCTCCAAACGGACTGGCTACGTACTCGCCTTTGTTGTTATGAAGCGTTTCGTTAGAAGGCATATCGGTGTTTTCATACCAGTTGTGTCCTTCCAGATCTCCTACATACCGTCCGGTAAACATTGAGGTATGATTAGGGAGGGTAAGTGAAAACTCCGGATCTGGTCGAGCATTTAGCGTCGAAGAGCCCTCCTGCATCAGTCGATGAAATCCGGGAAGTAACTCAGGACCGAAGGATTGTATCACATCGGATCTCATTCCGTCTACTGTTATCAAAATGACACGCCCATCCGCAGTTGGAGAGACTTGTGCAAGAACAGGTAGAATTGAAGAGACAGAGGTAATCAAAAAGCAGGCTAAAAAGGTTTTAAGCGACCTTTTTGTAGCCCAATGGGTGGTGATGCCCATGAGTGGTATCCAGGTAGTGACGATATTGAATGGACACTACTTCAAGAACCTTGCCAACATGAAAAGGGGTCTATATCATATCAGAATGATAAGATGAGAAAAATCTAGTACGGCTTGTCTGGACGCGTCCAAGGACCATCTGATTCGGCAGAGATCCAATAGCTTTCCGCGTTCTTATTCAGCTTTCTGTCTAGAAGATCTTTTCCCATTAATTTGAAAATTAAACCGGTAGGGACAATGATCAGAACATATGTGACGGTCAAGATGAACCTCGTCATGACAAATCCCATGACATGTGCCAGCTTCATCCAGGCCCATTCTATGGGGCTGAGAAGCATGGGAATGAGGAGCCCGATGGTCAGAAATAGAGCGCTCAGACTACCAAAAATTACGGGGTAGGTGGACCAAGACGCAAAATCATTCTTCCACCATAGTAAGGAAGCAAGCAGGGCGAATGCTCCAGCCATGACGTAGCCAAATTTCCGCAGCTCTTTTTTGTCGTTTTGTAAGGGCATAAGTAGCCGGTTTTTTAGTCTAGGGCATAGGTCTTGCGCCAATCATCGTGATCCTTAAACTCGGGCTGGTCTTCTTTAAGGAAGAGCATATTACCCAGCACGAGTACATCCATTTCGGTGCGCATAAAGCAGATATATGCATCGTCTAACGAGCAAACGATCGGTTCGCCGCGCACGTTGAACGAGGTGTTGACTACAACGCCATAACCCGTTTTGTCTTTAAAACGAGCAATCAGATCGTGGAAGCGTTTGTTGTGTACGCCATCAATGGTCTGAACGCGAGCTGAATAATCTACATGGGTGATGGCCGGTACGTCCGAACGCTGTACTCTGAGTTGTTCGATACCGAATAACTCGTTGTCCGGCATCGGTATGCAGCGTTCCTTATTCACGGGAGCCACCATCAACATATACGGTGATGGTCGATCCAATTCGAAGAGCTCAGAGACGTCAGATTCGAGACAGGAGGGGGCAAAAGGGCGAAAAGACTCACGAAATTTGATCTTCAAATTGAGCGTAGTCTGCATGTCCGTATTGCGGGCGTCGCCCAAGATGCTCCGCCCACCAAGTGCGCGCGGTCCAAATTCCATACGGCCTTGAAACCACCCAATTACCTTGCCATCATCTAGTAATTCAGCAGACCGTCCCATGAGCTCGTCGTCTTCGAGCGGGGTCCCTACAGCTCCATTTAGTGAAGCCCATTCCTTAATCGCAGCGTCTTCGTACGAGGGGCCCAAATAAGAGCCACTTTGCAAGTCTTTTACACCGGCTTCGACTTCTCGTGGGTTACCGAGATGTTGATACCAGATGAACAAAGCCGCTCCGAGAGCTCCACCCGCATCACCGGCGGCAGGCTGGATCCAAATGTCATCAAAAATGCCTTCGCGCAGTAGCTTCCCATTTGCCACGCAGTTGAGTGCTACGCCACCCGCAAGACAGAGATACCGCTCACCTGTTTCTTTACGGACATGTCTGGCAATGCGGATGATAATTTCTTCCACCACTTCCTGAACCGACCGAGCTAGATCCATTTCACGTTGGGTGATTTCGGATTCAGGCTGACGGGGTTCTGCTCCAAACAAGCGATGGAACCGGGGCGATGTCATCGTTAGGCCCTGACAGTAATTAAAATACCGCATGTCCATGCGGAAAGACCCGTCTTCTTTGAGGTCCACCAAGTGCTCGAGAATCAGGTCCTTGTATTTGGGCTCGCCGTAAGGGGCCAAGCCCATCACCTTGTATTCGCCGGAATTAACTTTGAATCCCGTGTAATACGTGAATGCGGAATAGAGCAGCCCAATGCTATGGGGAAAACGAATTTCGCCCAGCGGGGTCATCGTATTGCCATGAGCAACTCCCCAAGATGTAGTTGCCCACTCACCGACACCATCGAGTGTCAGGACGGCAGCGCGCTCGTAAGGAGAAGGGTAAAAGGCAGACGCAGCATGGGACTGATGATGTTCTGGGAAAAAGACATCACCTTCGTAGCCGATATCCTTTTTTATGGAGTCTTCCATCCAAAGCTTCTCTTTCAACCACAATGGCATGGACTTAATGAAAGAGGGAAGCCCAGCTGGTGCAAATGCGACATACGTTTCAAGCAGTCGTTCGAATTTGAGCCATGGCTTGTCGTAAAACGCGACGTGATCCACTTCTTCGGCTGTAATGCCAGCCGCTTTTAGGCAATATTGAACTGCGTTTTTAGGGAAGCGGTGATCATGTTTAATCCGAGTAAAACGTTCTTCCTGAGCTGCTGCCACAACTTCTCCATCACGTACAATGCATGCTGCAGAGTCGTGGTAATAGGCAGAGATCCCGAGGATAAAAGTGGGCAAGAGATTCTAGATCTGGTATCGAAAATGAAGGTAAACCGGTTAGAAGCCCTAATTATGGCTTCTAGGTCTAAAACAAAGCGTAAATAAACGGAGCGAGAGCACTGCCCTCAGCAAAAACAAGCAGCACGCTCAGAATCAACAGCGTTAGGACAATAGGAAGCATCCAATACTTCCTTCGCGTTTTGAGAAATCCGGCAATTGCTTTGAGCTTTGATATCATTCTTTACTTGAGAGAAGACGATCGACCAATACGGAGTTACCCGAAGATACCACATGGCAGAAGTCGATGTAAACTCTTGGCGTAGAATCAAAAACATCAGTAAGGTCTAGCCAACTAAGGTCCGTTTCGTTCAGTATCTGGATAATGATCGGGTAAACCGTCTGGAATTGGTGTCCGAGCGGGCTCACATCGTTGATTTCTGGAAGGTGTTCGACGGACGGTGAACCCAAATAAGCGACCGGCTGAAGTACGGGGATGAAACGGCCACCGTTGGCCTCCACTAGATCACGTGATGCCATCCAATTCACCACCAAATTCCGCGCAATCTGTTCGGCTTTTTCTGGGTTGGTATCACAGTCAAATAAAGCAGATGGATCCGGAGATGGTGCGATTGCGCGCCGTAATTCGGGTAGCATAAAAAGAAGTGGACGAACGGCATAGAGCGTCGTCAGGGGTTTGGGTGATGCAATCAAGGAGCGAAACCGCTGCTCCCGGCCGCCGGATAAGGGGGCGTTTTCCGCTCGGCATTTATGCAGCACCTCATTTACGCCATCAATAGAATACACACGATCTGCACTCCTTTTTTGGGAGTACAATCTGATTAACAGATTGGTGGACTGCTGAGCAATCCAGGCGGATTCGCCGTAATTCGTTACAACCGAGCCTGTTTCTCGCGCATAAATGGACGCAATCGTATTCTGATCTCTTGATCCAGTGCCCCAAACGACAGAGCCGCCCATGAAGTAAACGGTTTCTGCTGAATCTGCTGGTTCAGAAGAGGGCGCGGTAGAACGGATTCCATCTGCACCAATATGAATGGTTTCGCCGTCGAAGGCTTTGCGTCGCCATCCAATGAAGTCGTAGTATTCTGTTTCGAGGTTATTAAACTCAACGAAATGAGTCTCCGCCCAAGGGGAATCGGCATATAGATCAAGTTGTCCACGAGGGTCGACTTCATCCGGGAGAAAAACCCGGACGATATCTATGATAGGCGGGACAGCAAGCAGCAGAAATCCAAAGATCCCGGCAAAAATAGTGAGTTGAACGACCCAAACAGGCCTTTCAGGGCGAGGCGCATCGGATGAGATGGGTTTATCCGGCATCATACCCCATCCATCCTACGGTATACGTGCATACTTCCTCGGGAATAGGGCGGGTGTCTTCAGGGACCTCATATTCCTCGCGTAATTCAGTAAGCCGAACCTTTAGGCCAGCTTCGATATCGGCATAGTCCGCCGAGCCGTATACGGATCGTACTTCGTCAGGGTCTTCTTGTAGGTCGAACATTTCCCACTCATCAATCCCGTAGAAGTAAATGAGTTTGTATCGATCCGTTCGGACGCCATAATGCCGGCGAACGCAATGAGCGCCAGGGTATTCATAATATTGATAATAGAATGCATCTCGGAACGTGAGATCCGTTCCTCCTTCAAGGACTGGAATAAGAGACTTACCCTGCATATCGGCTGGGATAGCCGCACCTGCTATATCCAGAAATGTTGGGGCAAAATCGACATTGGATACCATGGTCTCATTCTTCACACCCGCATCTACGCTTTCAGGCCAGCGCACGATAAAAGGCGTTTTAAGAGATGGTTCGTACATCCACCGCTTGTCATACCAGCCGTGCTCACCCAAATACCATCCTTGATCGGATGAGTAGACGACTACGGTGTTTTCAGCGAGTCCTGTTTCATCCAAGTAATCCAGTACGCGACCAATATTATCATCAACCGACTGAACCGAGCGGAGATAATCACGCATGTAACGATTGTACTTCCACTGATCCAGGTCATCGCCCGAGAGACCTGATTCACGCAGTTCTTCATTGCGAGGGCCGTAGGATTCCATCCAGCGCTCCATCTGGGCCTCGGTAAGATTTCTGGGAGGCGTGATTTTTAGATCGTTTGCATTCAGATGATCATCAATGCGCATAACAGCCTGACCAGCAGCAGAAGAGCGTGTGGCGTAATCGTCATAAAACGTGGCCGGCATATCAAATTCCTGATCCACAAAATCGTCGATATGGTCAGGACCCGGTTGCCAGTTTCGATGCGGCGCCTTGTGCTGGTACATCAACATGAAGGGTTTCTCACCATCTCTGCCTTCATCGAGCCAGTTCAGTGCCATATCGGTGAGGATATCGGTCGTATATCCTTCCACAATCGTGGTATCTGTGGCCGTACGAATCGGTGGATTGTAATACGGGCCTTGGCCGACCAGAACCTCGTAATGATCAAAGCCGGTAGGTGCGCTTCGAAGGTGCCACTTTCCGATCATGGCTGTGGTGTACCCGGCTTGCTGAAGAAGCTTGGGAAAGGTTTGCTGGCTGCCGTCAAAGGCTGGACCATTAATGATCTGACCGTTCAAGTGGTTGTATTTGCCCGTCAAGATCGTTGCCCGGCTCGGTGCACAAATCGAATTGGTCACTAGGCAATTCTCGAATAACATGCCTTCGGCGGCAATGCGGTCAATGTTCGGCGTCGTGTTAAACGTCGAGCCATAAGCGCTAATGGCGCTACTCGCATGATCATCGGTAAAGATGAGCAGTATATTTGGGGGCGGTTTCGGTGCAGCTTGACAGCCAGCAAGAACGAGGAGAAGGGGAAGGAGGCGTTTCATGATAGTTTACCTAGCGGTTTCTTCGACCGGTCCCATGGAAGCGGCATTTTTGATTGTATTCATGGCATCGGTTACGGCGTTCATCATGGCTGCAACCCGAATCATTTGTTCGTTCATCTCATCCCATTTTAGCTCTTCGGCTGCTTCCCGAATTCCAGGCAGCGTTTTTACGCCGTATCCCGTGTAGAACCCAGGGGCATACACTTGATGCCGAAACCACGGTCTGCGAGGAAGCCCTTCATCAGACGTCATGGCTCGTTCTAATTGAGCAATGGCTACGTTTAGGTGATCAGAGGCCTCGGCTGTGGCCACCGCACTATCGGCTGCTTTTGCAGCGGCTCGCAATGCAACGACTGCGTTATTGACTGAAGCAAAAGAGATGTGAGGAACGGGGCTCTTTGCCTTGGGTGGCTGAAGACCGTCTTTAGGGTCCATTGCCAGGGCATATGCACCAGACTCAACTAATCGGTTGTGCTTGAGCGTTTCCGCGCGGGTAGTTTCTACCAGCTCCTCAATCTCTTTCACGTACGTTTCTACATGCCCTACGAACGTTTCGAATCGGAAGGGAAGTACCTCTGCGTTCGCCAAGCGAAGTGTTGAACGGCCCATCATTTTGGCAAGCGTGACCCCGTAGGAGAAGTCTGGATCTCCAAATCGTTTGTAATGCTCGTAGGTGTCATAGGCCGTGTGGTACGAACCACCGCCGTTTTCGCCCCCAAATCCAATGTTCAGTGAGGCGATACCCATGTGTTGCAGATACGGGGAGTAGTCTGAGCCAGATCCAAGAGGATTGATGGGAATATCTCCTTTTTCAGGTGTGGTGGTTGAGCCGTTCGCCAAATCACGCGCACGCCGACGCTCCAGTACCGTCACCCCTGTCTGCGGATCAGATACGTCCCGGGCAACTTGGTTGATGAAGTCCTGCATGGTGTGCGATCCGCCCATGCCGAGGAATCCGCGACCACTTCC
>DKOG01000078.1 GCA_002469915.1 Bacteroidetes bacterium UBA7368 | reverse complement strand
TTGACCCGATATTTCACGTTCGGTACAGTCGTGATAATATCCAGTCCAAATTCGCGATCTAAACGCTCCTGAACGATCTCCATGTGAAGTAAACCCAGGAATCCAACACGGAAACCAAAACCGAGTGCCACGGAGGTTTCAGGCTCAAAGGTTAGCGCTGCATCATTCAACTGCAGTTTTTCGAGAGACGCCCTTAAGTCTTCGAACTCCTCTGCATTGGTGGGATATACCCCTGAGAAAACCATGGGTTTGGCTTCGCGAAAGCCAGAAATAGCTTCTTCAGCACCATTTTCACGCGTGGTGATCGTATCTCCAACCTGTGTTTCTTTCACATCTTTTATTGAGCCGATGATGTAACCAACCTCTCCTGCAGAAAGATTTTTTACAGGCTCCATGTTCATGCGCAGAAAACCAATCTCTTCGGCATCGCATTCCTTACCTGTGGACATAAATCGGATTCCTTCACGGGCATTGAGTTGTCCGTCAAAGACACGAGCGTAAACAATCGATCCTCGATAGGTATTAAAAATGGAATCGAATATGAGCGCTTTCAATGGCGCTTCGATATTGCCACTGGGCTCAGGAATACGCTCGACAATGGTTTCTAGGAGCTCATGAACGCCTTCCCCCGTTTTCGCGCTAATTCGGGCGATGTTTTCTGCTGGTTCACCGATGAGGTTCTCAATAGTGCTGGCCACCGCTTCAGGATTCGCCCCAGGAAGGTCTACTTTATTGAGGACCGGAATAATCTCAAGATCTAACTCCATTGCCAGGAGCAAATTAGAAATAGTTTGGGCTTCGATTCCTTGAGCAGCATCGACTACTAGAATGGCACCCTCGCAGGCTTCAAGAGCTCTGGATACCTCATAGGTAAAGTCCACGTGACCGGGCGTATCAATTAGATTCAAGACGTACTTCGTACCGTCATCCGATGTGTAGTCCATGCGTATAGCATGGCTCTTTATCGTGATTCCACGTTCTCGCTCCAGATCCATTGAGTCGAGAACCTGTTCCTGAAGCTCACGCTTGGACAGGGTACCGGTCAATTCCAGCAGCCGATCGGCTAGAGTACTCTTGCCGTGATCAATATGTGCAATGATGCAGAAATTTCGGATTCTGCTTTGTTCGGTCGCCATGCAGCCTTTTGGAGAAACAGGATGGGGTCTATAAATCGATCGTGATATAATAGGTAGTCTACTGCTCTGTTCCGCTGTCCTTCGTGGGGATACCGCGAAATTTGACTTGCTAATCAGAAAGGATCTCGTTTAGCTCAGAACAGAAATATGTTAGAGACGTTGTCTAAAAGGCATCATACGATATGATGGGGAGAGAAGCCGCTAATGTGTTACTTTAAGTGAAAGGGGTTAAAAATAATGCGTTTTTTTTTACCTTTTCCCACCGATCTGGTCTTGCAGAGCGCGTACTATAACGCATAACTTGTTGCACCCCCTGTCATTACAACGATCACTTAGTGTCACCTATTAGCATCATGCTAAAATTGGGTAATCCGGCTCTTCACTGTGTATTAAGATTCGACTGAGGGCAAGATTCTATGCGTTCATATACGGACGACCAGTTTCGAGCTTGGGGTCGCGGTCTTTTAAATGCTGATGCAGCGTCCTATGCGGAACTGTTCGATGCGACTTATGATGCCCTCCATCGCTATGCGATGTTCATAACGCACGACAGCGCTTCTGCTTCGGACATTTTGCAGGATGTGTTTCTAAAACTGTGGCAAGTTCGACATACCATCGATCCTAATAGGTCTCTTAAGGCCCTGATGTACCAGATGGTTAGGAATTATTCCCTCAATCACGAAAGGCAGAAGAAGCGTCACGCAACTGAAGCCATTGTGGCTGACAGCTCTACTGTCGGCTTTGACAATTTGAATGATGAACGGTTGGATGCCGAGAGACTCGAGCAAAAATTGCGAGAGTGGATCGAGGAAATGCCAAGTCGAAGGCGGGAGGCCTTTATGCTGAGTCGCTTTGAGGGACTCTCCCATGAAGAGATTGCTGCTCTGATGAACCTGGCTCCAAAAACAGTAAACAACCATATCGTTCTAGCCTTACAGCATATTCGCTCCAAATTGGATCGATATAAAACGGAATAAAGACATACTGACTGCATAACGCGCTCAACACAGAAACTTGAAGTTTTACAAACAGACATATCTTCCATCATCCGATTTCCTTCAGGAATCTGATGATCTAAGTGATTCCCAAAGGGAAGAACTTATGTCTCTTTGGGCCGATCTTCCTTCTCTTAACTATGCAGGCGATAACGGAAAAGCTCGTGTTCGCTCAGTCATAATATCTTCAGTTACTCCTGAACGTTCGCTAATCGTAGATCGTGTGCCGATGGCGCGCATTTTTGACCTGCGTTTCAACCTAGTTAACATTGCCGCCGCTGTAATTGTCGCGCTCGGTTTCATTCTTTCCCCTTCTACTCAACAATTTCGCGCTATCCCGGGGCAACTCGTTACTCAAGTCTCTCTTGAAGACGGAAGTACCGTATCGCTGGCCCCAGGAAGTCGGCTCTCAGTAGTTGAAGGATTTGCTGCTCGACACAGGACTGTAAAATTGCATGGAGAGGCTATTCTGGATGTTGAAGCTGGGGCCGTTCCATTTATAGTGAAGACTTTTGATGCCGAAACCACAGTATTGGGTACACAATTCAATGTGAAGGCATGGCCAGGCAGTATCGATGCGGCCACACAGGTTTCCGTCTCGTCTGGCCGGGTTTCGGTCTCCGTTGAAGATCAAGTTGCTTTAGTCCAGCCGGGACAGGTAGCCGAGGCTTCAAAAGAGGCGCTCGAAGTGGTGAACGCAGATGTTAGCAACCTTTTCTCATGGGCTAACGGCGGATTCCACTTCATGAGTGAGCCAATATCAAACGTATTAGACGAGATTGAGCGACGTTTTGATGTCAGAATTTCTGCTCCTGCATCTATTTTGCACCGTCCCCTCTCCTATTCTAAATCCGATGTCTCTTCTGCGTCAGAGGTTTTAGGCGATGTGGCTGCTACCATCAGCGTACGTTATCGTCCTACTGCAAATGGCTTTGAGCTATACTTAAAGTAGCACCTGCTCTTCTTATTCCAGCCGACACTTCAACAAGTGCCGGCTTTTTTTATGTCCAAAATTAAACCTGATACGTCAAAGGCTGTCATTTCCATATATCCCCCTTAACGAATATTCGTATATTGTTTAGATGAACCAATCTGGTTGGTCCCCGTTGTTTCCTGAATCCCTCTGACTAAACAAACCACCAGTCCATAGCTATGAGGACGCCTTCCCTACGGAAGTTTGATCGTTTAAAGCTCGCGGTATTCGTGGGCTTGGTGGTTTTGTCTCTTTTTCCTAGAGGCATCAGGGCACAGGAGCGCGATACGCTTCCCGAAGAAAAGTATACGGTAGCCTTCCAGGGCATTTCGCTCTCAGAAGCACTGGAGCAGTTCTTGATTGCCACTAATGGCTCTATTTCGATTGCATGGGATCCTCTTTTAGCCTCCGGAAAACGTTCGTTTTGCGTGATATCGGAGGTTTCGGTCAATGACCTCTTAACATGTATTTTGAACGGTACGGGTCTAGACTACATTATCCGGTCCAATGGACTATACGTACTGGAATTGGCAACCGAGGGACCGGTCTCCTATGGTCACTTACGTGGGATCATTATAGATAGGGATACTGAACAACCGGTGCCGAACGCATCGGTTGTTTTGACAGAAGCAAAACGAGGATTGTCGGCAAATCAGCAGGGAATGTTTCTCTTTCCGAGGCTGTTACCGGGTATCTACCATATGCAAGTTAGGCATGTGGGGTACAGGCCAAGCTTAGTAGAGATTCAGATCAATTCTGGTGATGATGTCTCAACTGAGGTTATTTTAGAGTCAGAGTCAGTGCTGATCACTACACCTCTGGTTATTGATGGATTTGGGATGCAGCCAAACTCACTTCTGCTAGGCAGCGCAGATGCCAGCTTGGAGGAAATAACGGCTAATCTAAATTCAGGTACCAACGGTCTTCTCCAAAGTCTAGATGCCATGCCTGGAGTCAGAGTGAATGACGCCACTTCCGATATTCATATCCAGGGTGGTGAAGCTGGCGAGCACCAATTTCGATTAGACGGCGCACCCGTATTTTTACCTCTTAATGTGGCCTCATTCATCGGTCCATTTAGTCCATTTGCACTCGGAAACATTACAGTGAACAAAGCTGGGTTTGCCGCCCGCCTTGGGTCTCAGATATCAGGAATCGTGTCCGCCGAACACGACCTAAGAGCACCAGCAAGTATCCGAGGTGCGAAAAATGGGAGCCAATTTACTATTCAGGTGGACCCTCTTTCCTCTAATGGTCGCTACTCGGGGTTCTGGCAGTTGCCCGGTGGACGCCACATTACTGCACTCGGAGCGGCACGGATTGGCACGTGGAGTCTCTTGGCCCCGCCTTCTCTGACTAACCTCATGGATAATTGGAATACAGTGGATACGTTCCTGTTATCCGCCTTTGCAGAGGGAAACACCCCGTTTGCAAATCTACCTGGGTCAGGCAATCCTGCCATTCAGTTCGTTGACCTACACGGAGCATCGAAAATTCGATTTGGTGCGTTGAAAACGTTGCACCTCTCTTCCTACTTCGGTAAAAGTAGTCTTGGAAATAACTTGACGAATATCGACC
Source organism: Bacteroidetes bacterium UBA7368 (assembly GCA_002469915.1). Lineage (GTDB taxonomy): Bacteria > Bacteroidota > Rhodothermia > Rhodothermales > UBA10348 > UBA10348. The sequence continues at coordinate 8,142 of DKOG01000078.1, read as the reverse complement.
CCCTCGATCAGACTTCGTCTATTGTCTCCCAATTAGCCAGATTCAGAGATCTTTATTCCTGGACCAACGGTATGGCTCAAGCTCGTTTCGACGTCGTCCAGAACGCGCATATTCTCACCTCTCTCCGCCTGAGAGGAAGCATGTATAACCTATCCCACGATTTCGAAGCACCTGATGAGTTTTCAGGAACGAATACGGAAGATGATGGAAACCGAGTGTATGAGGTGTCTTTAGACGGAACAGTTGATTATTTCCTTGATAATGGCCAAGAGGTGGAAATAGGGGCCGAATTGACACTCACTGGATCCCGCTTCACGGTAGCTGGGACGCAGCAATTCCCTTTATTTCACGAGTCATCCGGGATCCGCTTTGCCACGTATCTGGAAGACAAGATCCAATTGGGATCGCATGTGGTAGTGGAAGGAGGATCGCGATTAACATGGCTAGCAGCGAGAAAAACCTTGTATGCGGAGCCTAGAATTGCAGCACGAATGGATTGGCTGAACACACCAGTAGGTGACGTTTCCATGTTTTGGGCCACTGGAATTTATAGACAGTTTGTAAACCAGTATGATATTAGTAGCCGTAGTCCAAGGACGTTTGTTTCTTCTACGCGGTTCTGGATGGGAAATGATGCATCGGTTACCCCTCCAAAGGCAGCTCATTTTGCCTCGGAATTTTTAATCAAACCCAATGCGAAGTGGTCTCTCGGGGTTGAATCATTTTACAAACATCAATTCCACATTTTGTCCGTGGACTACTCGGCCAGCAGTACGGATATTTTATCAGATTTAAAGCAAAGCGAATTCCTAAAAACGACAAGCGGGTTTTCTTACGGAATTGGGACAAAGGTCCAGCGTAGTGTCGGAGCCGGAAGTCTCAAAGCCCGTTTTGACCATACCATCACCAAGCGACGAATAGATGAGTTGTTTGGAAACCGATTGTTATCGGCACCGTGGAGCGAACCCTTTCGACTGGAGTTGTCGGCCGACCTAGTGCCAATGAGCGGGCTCGTAGTACTCGCAAGGTGGAGAGGATCATGGGGACGTACGTGGGGCTATAGAAAAGCCTATTACGATTTCCTGAGCGCTCATCTCAACGATTTGACAGCCCTCCTAAAAGAAATGAAAGAAAATGGCGTTTCTACCGACGCGATTAATAGAATCGAGCGCCAAGTAACCAATTACGATCTAACATCTCCTGACAATCACATTTTATCCCCGATATACCAGCTCGATCTCAGCACAGCTTACTCAATGCGACTGGGGAAATACTCTCTTCAAGTCCGAGCGGATCTGATTAATGTCTTGAACAGAGACAACACAGCCGAGTGGCGGTTTGAATTGGACGAAGAGTCCTACTTTGGAGGTGGGGTTGACAACACGACTGGCTTGCTCGAACGATCTGACAGACTATTACTGCCCAGAGTTTTCAGCGCCGCTGTGCGACTCACCTGGTGAGATATCAGCAGCCAAATCAGGCTCGTTCTGACTTTTTTCTGCGGCTTCTGTGATCAGGTGAAACTTGCGTTGGAAAAACAGTATCCCAACGACACCGCATACGATTGCCATGTCTGCTACATTCCAGATGGGAAACAGCGCCATGTAGTTGCCACCAATGAAAGGAATGCCCTCGGGTACATATCCTCTCCATGCATTGACATGAATAAAGTCGACTACTTTTCCTAAGAAAAGAGGCTCATCGTAGAGAATCAGGCCGTAAAAGACACGATCTATGATGTTACCAAGCGCGCCACCAAGCACAAAACTGAGACTGTACCGATACGGACCATAAACACTACCAATGCTGAACAGATAGATCACAATCAGTATTGTAGCCACGATGCTGAATATGGTAATCATTGCAGGCGGGCCAAACTGAAGACCAAATGCCATTCCTGGGTTTTCAGTAAAAGTGAACTTTAACCAGTTGCCTAGAATGGGAATTGAATCCCCGAGGTTCATCGTATTTAATACGATGATTTTCGTTACTTGGTCAATAAGAATGACTACAGCAACAATGACAGAGACGCGCGATATCCAAGATTTTGGTGCTTCCATAAGAAAAATGACGCTCTCGGAGAAAGCAGAAGCCTGCAGCCGAGGGCGCCCGAAGCGCTACGAATACAGCGCAGTTAGGTTACTTCTTCTGTTTCAGTTTTGCTTCGATCGAGATCTCAGTGTGAGGAACCGAACTAAGACGCTCCTTGGAGATCGCTTTTCCTGTCACTTTACACACACCGTACGTGTTGTTCTCGATCCGATCCAGCGCTCGATCTAAATATCCTACGTACTTCTGTTCTCTGGCTACCAAGAGATACAGTTTCTCGCGTTCCATTGCATCCGTCCCAGCATCAGCCATATGGTGACTGTAAGCGGTGTCATTTTCAGATTGCTCGCGAGCATCCGCTAACTGGGAACGCATCCGCTTTATGTCCTCAGTAGCTGTATCCCGCTTCTGGATAATCAGTTCTTTGAAGTAAGCTAGTTCTTCACCGTTGAAGGGCGATGTTACTGGAGCTTTATCTTCTGCAGCGTTCATTGGTTCTGATGCCATGTCAAATATCTCAGACTTTATCCGTTCGATTTTTCTCGTAATCAGTCGTTCTTTTTCTGAATACTGATCGTCAAGTTCTCGGAGTTAATTTCAAAATCAGCTACTAAATCGCCTCCGGGATGGGAGGCCCTTTGCAACTCAAGACACAGCGTCTCGTTCCGAATTGATTCCGCGTGGAAGTTAATAGCTGAAAGGATGGAATCCGAACCGTTGAACTGGACTGCAATACGATCTGTTACTTCGTAATTAGCTTCCTTTCGCATGTTTTGAATACGGTTCACGGTTTCTCGGGCATACCCTTCAGCCTGTAGCTCGGGCGAAATCTGTGTATCAAGGGCAACCGTAACACCACCTTCTTGACCAACTAACCAGCCTTCGATCCCCTCACTGACAATTTCTAAGTCATCTCCAGTTAGAGTGACCATCTCCGAGCCAGCGTCAATCTCTATTTTGCCTTGGCTGAGAAAGAGATCAATATCCTCTGGTGTCAGGTTACCGATAGCTTGACTTACCGGTTTCATAAGCTTGCCAAGACGGCGGCCAAGTGCTTTGAAGTTTGCTTTAGCCTGTCTTTTGACCACATCCGATGACCCTTCGACGTACTCAATCGACTTGATGTTCGTCTCTTCCCTAATAATGGCAGCGACTTGATCGATCACATTTGACTCTACATTTGCTCCCGTAACGGTCAGTATCCTAGGAAGAGGCTGCCGCACATTAATAGAGGCTGTGTTTCGAAGGCCCAAGACAATCGATGAAATTGTCCTGGCAAGGTACATTTTATGCTCAAGTGCCCTATTAATGTTTGCCGTTCGTTCTTCCTCAGATGGAAAAGACGTAAGATGAACGGATTCAACAGGAAAAGACTTCACGACACTGTTCACATTTCTGAACATCCAATCGGAATAGAAGGGTGCTATCGGAGCCATCAATCTGGAGACGGTCAAGAGACATTCAACCACAGTCTGATAGGCAGCAGACTTGTCTCCGTCCGATGATCCCGCGTCTTTAGCACTCCAAAAGCGTCGTCTGTTCCTGCGGATATACCAGTTAGACAGCTCGTCTGAAAAAGCTTCAATAGCTCTAGCCGCGCGGGTTGGGTGATATTCTTCGAGCGCCTCATGGACCTCTGCTGCCGTTGAAGCGAGTCGAGACATGATCCAACGATCCATTTCAGGTCGATCTTCGATCGCGATATGAGATGCGCTAGAATAGCCATCTACATTGGCGTAGGTGGCAAAGAAAGAGTACACGTTAGAAAGCGTGTTGAAGAACTTACGCTGTGTTTCGACGATACCACGCTCGGAAAACTTCAGGTTTTCCCAGGGCGGGGTATTACTCATCATGTACCAACGAATAGCATCGACGCCATACTTGTTGATCAATTCAAATGGATCAGCTGCGTTTCCTTTACTTTTGGACATCTTTTCGCCCTTCTCATCAAGAACGAGTCCATTAACGACCACATTTCTGTAGGCGTAATTATCCATAACGAGTGTTCCAATCGCATGCAGCGTGTAGAACCAGCCTCTGGTCTGATCCACGCCTTCCGCAATAAAATCTCCTGGATAGGTTTTTTCGAATATTTCCTTGTTTTCGAACGGATAATGCCACTGCGCAAACGGCATTGCACCCGAATCAAACCATACATCAATCAGGTCCTCGACCCGTCGCATGGTACCTCCGTCTGGTGCAGGCCAGGTCAGATTGTCTACAAACGGACGATGTAAATCAATATCGTCGTTGTTTTCAGGAAGCTGATCGCCACATTTCGCACGAAGGTCTGCGATAGACCCTATGACTTCGATATACTCAGAATCCGGAGCATCTGATTGCCAAATTGGCAGTGGCGTTCCCCAATATCGTCTCCTTGAGAGTGCCCAATCCACATTGTTTTCGAGCCAATCACCAAAACGGCCCGTTCCAATTCCCTTAGGCTGCCAATTGATCTGCTTATTCAGCTCAATAAGTCGCTCTTTCACAGCCGTGGTCTTGATGAACCATGACTCGACTGGATACGACATCAGTGGAGTGCCCTTGCGCCAATCATGCGGGTAATTATGCAGGTATGTTTCGTGCCTGTACATGAGCCCACGATCCCGAAGATCTCTTGTGGCGACCTTGTCTGCGTCTTTGAACCAAAGGCCGGCGACAATGCCAAATTCGTCTCTGAAATGGCCGTCCGGCTTTACTGCATTGAACATGGGAAGGTCTTCTTTCTTAGCCGTCTCATGATCTTCCGCGCCAAATGCCGGCGCCGTATGCACGATTCCAGTTCCATCCTCCGTAGAAACATAGTCCGCTGCTACTACCCTCCAAGCCTTTTCTGCGCCTTCCTCACCCTCGAAGTAGGAGAACAATGGTTCGTAGGTCCTCCCTAGCAAGTCCGCACCGGTCATCGTGTCGATGATCTCATAATCTTCCTTGATAACGGAAAGCCGTTTTTCGGCCAAGAACATGTCATGCTCTCCAATATCCTCTGTCGTAAGACGAATCCGCACGTAAGAAATCCGGCTTCCAACCGCTAAAGCGACGTTGGATATCGTGGTCCAAGGCGTCGTCGTCCAGGCCAGGTAGTAAAGATTTTGATCTTCTGATGCTCTGAACCGAGTATAAATGCTAGGGTCTTGAACTTCCTTGTACCCAAGACTTACTTCGTGCGAGGAAAGCACTGTCCCAGATCCAGGGCTGTACCACTGAATCTTAAACCCCTTGTACAGCAGGTCTTTCTTATAGATCTCGTTGAGAAGCCACCAAACACTCTCAATGTAACTCGACTTGAATGTGATGTACGGGTCATCCAGATTCACCCAATACCCCATGCGAGTGGTCAGCTCGTCCCAGAGACCCTTGTACTTCAATACGCTCTCACGGCATGCTGCATTGTACTTGGCGATGCCATATTCCTCTACCTGATGACGTCCTTCCAGTCCCAGCGCCTTCTCGACTTCGATTTCCACAGGTAGTCCGTGTGTATCCCAACCAGCCTTTCGGGCAACCTGAAAACCCTTCATCGTTTTAAAGCGGCAAAACGTGTCTTTGATGGTTCTCGACATCACATGGTGGATGCCAGGCTTCCCATTTGCCGTTGGAGGGCCCTCGTAAAACGAAAACGTCTCCTGGCCTTCGTGCTGGCGTACACTTTGCCCGAAAATGTCGTGTTCAGTCCAGAATTGAAGCACATCACGCTCCATTTGATTCGGGGACAGATCTTTATGCTCTTTAAAAGCCATAATTTCGGGGAATTCGATTAAATACGAGTGGGCCTAGGGAAGCGCAGAAGATAGCAATTTGCCACCGCTTCAGGATGGAGCTAATGCAAATTTGCTCCGCTAGAGCTGGGGCAAAATATGTATAAGAAGGGTGCTCAGCGCCGGTGAAGCTTTAGCAGCTGCAGCTAAAACATCTTCCAGAGATAGCGGCTGTAAGGTTTCCGGAAAACACTCGTCAGTAACGACAGAGAAAGCGATGACGTTGATATCCATATGCCTCGCCACGAGTACCTCGGGGACCGTGCTCATTCCGACCACGTCTGCACCCATGAGTCGGAGCATCGTGTATTCTGCACGCGTCTCAAGGTTGGGTCCCACACAGGCCACATAAATACCCTCATGCAAGGGAATAGAACAGTCATTGGCTGCAACACGTGCGATTTTTCGCAATTCACTCGCATATGGATCGCTCATATCCGGAAACCGTGGACCCCACGCATCATGGTTCGGTCCTTCAAGAGGATTACGACCCGTCAGATTGATATGGTCTTCTATGATCATGATATCACCTGAGCGATATTCCGGGTTCATAGCACCAGAAGCATTTGAAACGATAAGGGTCTTGATCCCGCACTCGCCAAGAACCCGAACAGGTAGGGTAACTTGATTGGCATCGTATCCTTCGTACAGGTGTACCCGGCCATGGAGAGCCACGATGGGAGTACCCTTGATTGAACCAAAAACAAGCGATCCTTCATGCGACTCAACCGTCGAGACAGGAAAATTGGGAATCTCTGAAAAAGGGACCTCGACTTCCACATCAATCATGGATACAAGATTTCCCAGACCCGTGCCTAGAATAATTGCTTTGTCAGGAAAATCAGCCTGAATGGCCTGCAAATAGGCTGTGGCCTGGGCAACCATTTCAGGATAGGATAAAGCGTTTTTGCTATTCATCATCCAAGTCTTTCAGAATCTGATGGATTTTTCTAATCTCTTCGTCAGCATCATCGCCGCTGTCTTCTTCAGGAGCGGGACGAACATCTTGCTCGTTATCTGTAATCATCATATCGGGCTCACTTGCGGACTCTTCTAACCGATCATCATGAGACTCAACATTAGTCTCGTCATCGGACTCGTCCACGAATTCGTCTACCGACTCAAATATGGGGGTGACACGCCAAGATATTTCCTCGTTATCATCTGCGACTTCCTCCTCAGACGCATCCTCTTCGCTGTCGGACGCTTGCTGATGTGATTCCGCATCGATGTAGTCTTCAGACTCAACCTCAACATAGTCTTCGGGCTCATCGGCAACGCTCTCCATTTCTGGTGCCGATCCGGCATCTTCAAATGCTGCAGGAATACCGGGTTCATCCGCCGGAGTAGGATGATCATTTTCATCAACGCCTTCTCGAACCAGTTCGATCTCCTTGCGAGGTTCTGAGCCCGTCAACTGGGTATGAGCTGAATCATTATCGTAATGACTCAAGATCTCTAGTTCAGAAACGAGAAAGGAACGCAGCTTAGCAACAATTTCCTGCTGCCGAACGGCATACCGTGCAGTATCTCGTTTAATCTGAAGACGGTCCAAATCAGCGTCTTTTTGAAGGTTCACTACACGCTCTTCTGCGATCTCCACCATCGACTTAGCCTTCTTTTCCGCATTCTCAATCGTCTGCCTAGCGCTGGTGCGAGCTGTCTGCAATGCCACTTCAAGGGCCTCTTCCACCTTCATGTAGTGGTTAATCTTGAGCTGTTGTTCTTGAACCCGTTCCTCACTTCGGCGAAGATCATCAACAACCTCTTGCCATTGACCCGCCACTATCTCCAAGAAGGAGTCTACTTCATCCATATCGTAGCCTCTAAAAGCCCGACTGAATTCCTGTTTTCGGATATCCAAAGAAGTAATCTTCATGTGCAGGGTTAGTTAGGGTTACTGGGAAACCAATAAAATGGGTGAGATAATCTGTTCGGGACGGTTGCCCTGCAGTAAGATACAGTATTATGCCCTATTTCGTCATCCCATATGATCGAGAGCCAAAAACAGCACTTCCTACCCGCACATGCGTCGCTCCCTCCTCTATGGCAACATGAAAATCTCCACTCATTCCCATAGAGAGAATGGGCCGGCTATCGGGTAAGAGTCGATCTAAAGAGGCCTCCAGAACATGCCGCAGCCGCGCAAATTGAGGTCTTACCCGCTCAGCATCCGGTGACGGACTCGCTAGGGTCATGAATCCTCGGATACGAACGTGCGAGAATTCAGCTATTTCGTCCAGAAAAGCGTCTACCTCGGTGGGCTCAAGTCCAAACTTGGACGCCTCTCCCGAAACGTTTACTTGGATGAGACAATCAAGATGTTGGCCCGCAT
>DKOG01000072.1 GCA_002469915.1 Bacteroidetes bacterium UBA7368 | reverse complement strand
ATCAGAAAAAGCACAAACAGGATAGGCCCAAGCCACAACCCGACGCGTTCACGCTTATGCATCGTTTTTCTCCTTTAGCCGCATGGCAGCTTCTTCGAGCAACTCCCATGCCCCTCTAACATGTCTTTCCTCAGTTGTTCTTTGGCCGACGACCATTCGGATGGTATATCGATCATTCAACTTCGTGTGACTAACATACATTTTACCCGAGCGGTTCACCTGCTCAAGAATAGCTTCAGTCCAATCATTTCCTTCTCGATGAGCAAAGCAAACAGTATTGAGAGATCTTGGAATGATCAACTCGAAATGGTCGGACTCCATAACATATTGTTCAAACATAGCGGCCAGTTCCAAGTGCTGGCGAATGTGAGCCTGAAGACCTTCTGCGCCATAATGCCGAAGCACAAACCAGAGTTTTAGTGCCCTGAAGCGGCGCCCGAGTGGAATCTGCCAATCGCGGTAGTCAATCGCGCCCGCATCATGTTCGGCCGTCCGTAAGTATTCCGGTAGTATAGCGAGGGCGCCTAGCAGAGCAGATCGATCTGCCACGTAAAAACAGTTACAATCAAAATTAGTAAACAGCCACTTGTGGGGGTTAAAACAGTAGCTATCTGCTTGCTCCAACCCGTTGTGTATGGATCGGTGCTCAGGGCACACCGTAGCTGAACCCGCCATGGCTGCATCTACATGTAACCAGATCGATTCGTCCAGTACAGAGGCGATCTCAGTTAGCGAATCCATCGCCATTGATGAGGTCGTTCCAACGGTAGCTGAAATGAAAAATGGCCTCAAACCATTCTCTCGATCCGTTTGAATCGCATCGCGTAATGCATCCACATCCATCGAAAAATCAGCATTTACGCCAATAAGCCGAATACTTTCATCTCCTATCCCAGCAATTCTAGCGGCCTTTTGAACAGAGGAATGCGCCTGGTTCGAGGTATAGGCAACGAGTTTACGGTCCTGAATGCCCTGCTGGTTAGATTGGCCTTCTGTAGCGCGTTCGCGAGCGGCAAGCAGGGCACAAAGAACCGCGCTCGAAGCCGTGTCCTGAATAACGCCACCCCCCTCTCCTTGCGACAAAAACCGATCTGGCAAACCAAGCAATTCGACCATCCAGTCGAGCACGTGTGTTTCCAGCTCCGTACAGGCCGGACTCGTTTTCCAAACCATACCCTGTACGCCCATTCCGGCAGCCATCATTTCTCCGAGTATCGAAGGAAAAGAGGTATTACTGGGAAAATAGGCGAAGAAATTAGGCGATTGCCAATGGGTTATGCCCGGCATGATCAACTTATCTACATCGGTCATCAACGAAGCGAAAGGCTCGCCCGACTGCGGAGGGTGTTCGGGAAGCGAGGCCCTAATATCTCCTGGCGCAACTGAAGGTACCACGGGGTGGGACTCTACCCACTCGTAATAATCAGCAATCCAGTCTACTACCTCTCGCCCAGCCTTCCGAAATTCATCGGCCGTCATGTGATAGTTTGTTTTGCTCATGATTGGGACATTTTTAAATCGCGGGCATTCTGAATGGCTTCCCACATAACTTCCGCTGGATGCATGGCCCACTGTCCGGTGCCATGTTTAATTTGTTGTCGACAACTAATTCCAGGAGCTACTACCTGGGTAGAATCGGCTTTTGCGTTGATGGCTGGAAAGAGCCGTTGATTCCCAATCTGCATGGACAACTCGTAATGCTCTTTTTCAAATCCAAACGAACCCGCCATTCCACAACATCCGGAATCTACTTCGGATACCGCGCACCCTGTGGATTTTAGAGCAGACACAGTTCCTCGCGTACCCGTAGATGCCGCTTTTTGATGGCAATGTCCGTGCAAAAGCACGTCGTTGTCAAACTGCATTTGGGGTAAGAGCTCCGGATCCAGCGAACTCATGAAGTCACCAAACAACACAGCCTTATCGGCCACGAGCGGCACTCTAGGGTCTCCCGGTAAGAGCGATTGATATTCGTCTTCAAAGGACAGAATACAACTGGGTTCTAAACCCACAATCGCCAACCCCTCTTTGGCATAAGGGACTAACCTATCCAGCGTTTCTGAAGCTGCGGCTCTAGCCTGATCGACAAGCCCTTTTGAGATCATGGGGCGGCCACAACATCCATGACCCGGCAGAATCACGTCAAATCCAGCCGCTTCGAGGACGTGAGTCGCGGCAATAGCGACTTCAGGATAGTTATAGGTATTAAAGGTGTCGTTGAAGAGAACCACTCTCGGTCTGACAACCGAAGCCCGAGGCTGCTGGGTGTGCTTCTCAAACCAACTTAAGAACGACTCTTGGGCCAATTCCGGTAAATCTCGCTTCCGGGTCACGCCCATGAACTTCTCCAATGACCAACGAGCTACCTTGCCGGAAGATAACCGATTGACGAGCGGCGCAGTCCGGCCGCTAAAGCGGCGGGACTGCGCCGCTGCTGAGCCAAAAAACTTCGCTCTCATTGGTGTCCCATGTTTGCGGTGATACTGATCTAAAAACTCAACTTTGAGCTTAGCCATATCTACCGAAGACGGGCATTCAGAGGCGCACGCCTTGCACTGCAGGCACAGATCTAACGTTTCATAGAGTCGCTTTCCGTGCAGTTCAGACGCGGGCAGCTTGCCAGAAAGCACGTTCCGAAAGGCATTGGCCCGACCGCGGGTTGAGTGTTCCTCTTCGCGCGTTGCCATGAAACTAGGACACATTGTTCCACTGCCCAGCTTGCGACACACGCCGGCTCCGTTACACATCTCTACCGCTGAAGCAAATCCTAATTCTTCACTAAAGTCCAGATTTGTCTGGATTTCAATCGTCTCGTATTCAGGCCCGAACCGCAAATCTGCCGTCATTTCCCTAGCACCGGTAATCATACCAGGGTTCATGATCCCATCGGGATCGAAAATAGATTTTGTTTGCGCGTACAACCCGTACAGCTCTTCCCCGAAAAAGGCACGGTTAAATGAACTGCGTGCTCTTCCATCACCATGTTCGCTTGAAAGCGAGCCGCCAAACCCTTTCAACATTTCAATTGAAAACGATACGATGTTAGGCAGTAGAGCTATTTCCTTTGCCGACTTGGTGTTGACCAGAGGACGAATATGGACACAACCGGCGCTTGCGTGGGCGTAATAGGCTACTTTCAGGCCCAAATCATTGCAATAGGCCTCCACTTCGGTCACATACGTAGAAAGGTGCTCAACCGGAACGGCAGCATCCTCAATGAATGGAATCGGCTTGTGATCTCCCCGAACGCTCATTAGAAATCCCAGACCCATTTTCCGAACGGACCAAACGTCAGCCTGTCCCGCGTCACTCATCACGGGAACGATGGTGCGCACCGCAACTCCCTGGCCTTTCAAAAAGGTCTCAAGGTGCTCAATACGAGCCCTGAGTTCGGCTTCTGATTCACCCTGAAATTCAGTGATCAAAACACTATCCGGATCTCCCTGAACGAAAGATTCCAGCTTTCGGCGCCAAGTCGGAGATTGCCGACAAAGCGACATGCCCAAGTGGTCCAGCAATTCGACAGCAGAGGGATCCGTTTCCAAAATAATCTGAACCGCCTCGAGCGCACGCACAATATCGTCGAAGTGAACGATGGCCAATGCAGTGCGCGTAGGTAAGGATACCAAATCAAGCGTCATGCTCTCGATGACACCCAGCGTTCCTTCTGCTCCACTGAATAAGCGAGATACGTTTAGACCTTCGGGCTGAGGCATTCGAAAAGAAACTCCTTCCGGAGTCAGCCGGTCCAAATTATATCCTCCACACCGCCGCCAATGCCTAGGCGTATGTTCATGGATGATGCGTCGATTGGAGTCATCTCCAATCAATGCTCCCAATCCCGCATATATTTGCCCCTCGCGGCCAGGTCGTGAAGCTCTCTGAGCAAATTCAGTCTTGTTTACCGCACCAAAATGAGCCCGAGATCCATCCGAAAGAATCATATCCATCGAATGGACATGATCGGCCGACATCCCATAACAAATGGAATGACTTCCCGTTGCGTTATTCGAAATGATGCCCCCCATGGCAGCACGATTCGCACTGGCAGGATCAGGCCCAAATAACAAGCGAGAGGACTTAAGCCGGGCATTAAGGCGATCCAGCACCACGCCTGGCTCTACGTGCACCGTGCGTTTATCTTCGTCGATCTCCCCGATTCGATTTAGGTGTTTGGTAAAGTCAACTACTATGGACTCACCAACCGCTTGCCCGGCAAGACTCGTTCCGCCAGACCGCGCGGTAACTGGAACACGGAATTCGGCTGCGGCCTCAACCACCGCTTGAATTTCATCCCGGTGCTGGGGAACGACCACGGCCAACGGATCTACTTGATAGATACTCGCATCCGTTGCGTACAGTGCTCGCTCGTATGCATCGGTTCGAACGGAACCGGGAATACATTTCTTTAAGTGAGACAAACAGGCGTTTACACGCTGTGTACGACTTTTCATTTCTGAATCGTTTCTTGCAGAGCAGACAGCAAAAGCCGGACATTTTCCGGCCTAGAATTGAAGCCCATGAGCCCGATCCGCCAAACTTTTCCAGCTAACTGACCGAGACCGCCCGCAATTTCAATGTTGTAGGTATTCAAAAGGTGACGCGCCACAGCGCCAGCGTCTACGCCTTCGGGCACGCGTACCGTCGTCAAACTTGGTAGGCGAATGGATGCATCCACATGACAAGAAAGCCCCATGTTTTCTAGTCCATCCCAGAATAACTGAGCATTGGCTGCATGACGGTCCCACCGTTGCTCAAGCCCTTCTTCGGCGACCAATCGGAGCGCCTCTCTAAATCCATAGTTCATATTAATGGGAGCCGTGTGGTGATACGTTCGCTGACTTCCCCAGTATTTTCCCACCAGTGACATATCCAGATACCAATTTGGAACGGGAGTAGACCTGCGTTCCAGTTTGTCCAAAGCACGCGGTCCTAATGTTAATGGACCAATACCCGGAGGACAGCTCAGACACTTCTGTGTACCACTGTAAGCGACGTCAATACCCCATTCGTCAATGAACAAAGGCACGCCTCCCAAGCTCGTGACCGTGTCTACAATCAGCAGACAATCGAACTCTGCACAAAGCTCTGCGACGCCCTCGAGCGGTTGACGAGCGCCCGTTGAGGTTTCTGCATGGATAAGACCCAATACAGCCGGACGAGCAGCCTCCATCGCAGTACGAATTTCCGCGAGGTCAAAGGACTCGCCCCAAGGTTTGTCCATACGGTGGACCTGAGCACCGTATCGGCTAGCCATATCTACCATGCGCTCTCCGAAATAACCGTTGCACCCCACTAATACGTGGTCACCGGGTTCAACCGTATTCGCTATTGCGGCTTCCATGGCGGCCGATCCCGTTCCGGACACAGGAATAGCCACTTTGTTGTCCGTTTGCCAAGCGTAGCGCAGCAGTTCTTGCACCTCATTCATCAAATCGATAAACGTAGGATCGAGGTGTCCGACCTGCCTATTTGAAAGGGCCCGTAGCACTCTTGGATGAGCATTTGAAGGACCTGGACCCAACAAGAGCCGAGGCGGCGTGTCAAGATCTTTAGTTTGGATGCGGTGCGTTTCTGAGACGGCCATGCGTTGAGTGGTAACGAGTTAAAGATGTCCATACGAGATTAGGGTCTAGACGAACATATATCCACCACTTTATTGAAAATATGTACCTCACTCGTGCACATTCCAACTGGGCGAGTCGAGTAGTATCTTGACATCCATACCAATCAGCCTTGAATATTATGTCATCTATCGGATCCTACCACCTGCATTCCATAGAAACAGGACGATTTGGCCTTGATGGCGGTGCTATGTTTGGCATCGTTCCCAAGCCTCTGTGGCAGCGGAAAATCAGCGCAGATGAGCTGAACCGTATTCCACTGAATGCCCGTTGCCTCTTAATGGAAGGAAATGGTCAACTGATCCTGGTAGACAATGGAATCGGGGACAAGTACAACGAAAAATTTGGATCCATCTATGCCATAGATGATGAATCTGAAAACCTGGATGCCTCTCTCAAACAACTTGGCTTCGAGAAAGACGACATCACGGATGTGATTTTGACCCATTTACACTTTGACCACTGCGGTGGAAGTACCCGCTTCGTGAACGGAAAACCTGAAGTCGCCTTCCGAAACGCGACTTTTCACGTGCAAAAAGCACACTGGGATTGGGCAGCAGCTTCTAATGTCAGAGAAAAGGCCTCATTTCTAGATGAAAATCTTCATCCTTTGGGCGAATCCGGGCAGTTGAATCTGATCGAAGGGTCGTTTGATCTTTTCCCGGGGATTGAGGTCATTCCGGTAGATGGCCACACGCTGGCCATGCAGTTGGTTCGCGTGCACGACGAGCACCACTCCGTTTTGTTTACCGCCGATCTGCTTCCTACGCATGCTCACCTGTCTCCCGCCTGGAATATGGGCTATGATCTGTGGCCAATGACGACCATTACAGAAAAGGCAAAAATCCTCGAAAGAGCCACCAATGAAGGCTGGCACTTATTTTTTGAACACGATCCTGTAGTGAGCCTAAGTAATGTGACTCAAGGAAACCGAGGACTAGAGATAGCCAACCCTCGGCCCCTTACAGAGCTTTAAGTTCACCTTCCAGGAGATCCAAAAAGTCCATCATATAGGACTTTCCGGACGCCTCATTCGATTCTACCCATCGATTCATAAATACCAGCCTGAGTACGACTAGGTGATCTGAGTCCTGCTCAAGGGAACTGAGCCACGGATCATTTTGCACGTAAGGCATATCCAAACTCACAGTCGTTCTGGAGATCAGATAGTCGTAACTCTGAATACTCATTACTTCCTTGACGCCAAATCGGATGGCCAGGTATTCATTTACGGCATTGACCTCGGAAAGCGATTTGGCCTGCTCATTCACCGCATAAATGCATACTAGGTTCGTGTGAGAACGGAACAGAGAGGTCAAACGACTTCTCTCGTTAACCATGCTGTCAAATGAGCGGGCAATAGTACAGAGGCTGGCTAATTGTCGCCCATACCCATCCTTGTTGAGCGGAATCAACTTGTGACTAAACCATACCGATGCGACTGCGGCACCGGGTTTCGAGCCCTCTAAAATGAATTTGCCGAGCTGAGGCGATGGTTTGTCAAACCGTGTGGTGTCTTCTCGATCCGAGCAGTACGGCGCTGTTTCGGCTACCAAATCTTTCAAAAAACCGTGCTTGAGAACGATGGAGCCGGATCCGTATAGGATATATCCCGCCTTGTGAGGATCAACCGTTATCGAATCGGTGTGTTGAAAGGCCCTAAACGCATTTTTAATCCACGAATCCTGAGGTCCAAGTGGGTCCGGCCCCTCTTCCCCATCTCGATACATAGTCGGAAAATAACCTCCATACGCAGCGTCAACATGAATCGGGGCGTATATCCCGTCTTTGATTGCGGCATCTCGGACGTGGACAATTTCATCGATTGGGTCTACAGAGCCAAATTCCGTGGTACCAGCTATTGTTACAATCTGCCAAACAGGTTGGTAGCGCTCTCGGCACTGATCCAGAAGCTGTTTAAGTGAGGCTGGCCGCATCCGAAATTCTTCGTCGACCTCTATTTTTAGATAGCTGTCTTTCCCGACGCCAAGCAAACTGGCTGACCTAGACCACGAGTAGTGTGCCGTACGAGGCACCAAGACTACCGGCTGAATCCAAGGAGTACCAAAAACACGTTCCACATTCCGAGCAAATCCAAGGTCCCCAACATGGGAAATCATATGATGAGTCAAAAAGGTCCAACGCTGGGCTGGATCCTCACCCTCAGACAAAAATTCG
>DKOG01000214.1 GCA_002469915.1 Bacteroidetes bacterium UBA7368 | reverse complement strand
TGTCCAGTGTTTCACGTGAAACACTAGTCCCATCCTTTGTGCCCATGACCTTATGCCAATTGCCTGTCTGCTACTTCCTGACCCCTTTTCCTGCCTTCAACATAACCATCAATACGGAGACATCCGCTGGACTAACACCCGATATGCGAGAGGCCTGCCCGAGGTTTTCAGGCTTGATGCGAGACAGTTTCTCCCGGGCCTCCATCGTAATATTAGTCATTCCATGGTAATCTAGGTCATCGGGCAATCTTATGGACTCCATCTTGTTGAGCCTTAAAACCATGTCATTTTCACGCTCAATGTAGCCTGCATACTTGAGGTCAATTTCCACCATTTCAGTAATGGACTCTAGACCTTCTGACTCCGTAACCAGGTCTAACTTGTTAGATACCTCCAAAATACCCTGAAGCGTTACTTGAGGACGTAAAGCTACTTTGGCTATGCGCTCTGATTGCTTGATCGGAGCAGTGCCAACTGACTCCAAGTATGGATTAACCACTTCCGGCTTTACACTCGTATTACGTACGCTCTTCGCCGTTGCCTGTCGAGCGTTCTTTCGCTTTGTCATTCGTTCTAAACGCTCTTCTTGAACGAGTCCCCAACCGAATGCCATCTCTGTCAGACGCTCATCGGCATTATCTTGACGTAACATCATTCGATGCTCAGCACGAGAGGTGAACATCCGATACGGCTCCTCAGTACCCTTGGCTACCAAGTCATCAACCAGCACGCCGATGTAGGCTTCTGATCGTTTTAGCACAACGGGCTCAAGACCTTGAGCAAATCTTGAGGCGTTTAGACCCGCAATTAAGCCTTGAGCAGCTGCCTCTTCGTAGCCCGTCGTTCCATTTATTTGGCCTGCAAAAAAGAGACCCCGTACGTTTTTCGTCTCTAACGAATAGCGCAGTTGATAAGGCTGGAAGTAGTCATACTCAATCGCATATCCAGGGCGAAGCATGTGTACGTGTTCGAGACCAACTACTGACCGAATGGCGGCGAGCTGCACATCTTCTGGCAAACTAGTTGAAAACCCGTTTACATAAATCTCGTCGGTATTCCAGCCTTCAGGCTCTAGAAACATCTGATGACGATCCTTATCAGCAAACCGATCTATTTTGTCCTCAATAGAAGGGCAATATCTCGGTCCCCGTCCCTTAATGCGTCCCTCATACATGGGGCTATGCTTGAACCCAGTACGCAAAATGTCATGGACGGCTGGGCTGGTGAACGTGAGCCAACAGCTTCGTTGCGTTTCCGTAAGCTTGTTAGTCATAAAACTGAATGGCGTGGGATGCTCATCGCCTTTCTGCTCTTCAAGGACTGAATAATCTAATGTCCTTCCATCGAGACGTGGGGGTGTGCCCGTTTTCAGCCGGCCAGACTCGAATCCGAGAGCAAGAAGCGCTCCCGTCAATCCGACCGATGCCCCCTCGCCCATTCGACCACCGCCATGCGTCTTTTTCCCAATATGAATCTGACCGTTCATAAATGTGCCGCTCGTCAGAATGACAGCCTTAGCACGGATCTCCATACCCAACTGGGTAATCACACCTCTAATCTCTCCATTCTCTGTGAGTAGATCTACGGTCATATCGGCCCGCATAAAGAGATTCTCCTCCGCCTCAAGCATTTTACGAATCTCCGTGGCATACACATGGCGGTCACACTGAGCTCTGGGCGACCAAACCGCCGGCCCTTTCGAGCGATTCAGCATGCGAAACTGAATGCCCGACACATCCGTTGCCACGCCCATAAGGCCTCCCATGGCATCAATCTCTCTAGCAATCTGTCCTTTTCCAATGCCTCCAATAGCCGGGTTACACGACATGCGCCCAATGGCCTCCAGACTCATCGTAATCAACAGCGTTTTGGAGCCCGTGCGAGCGGCAGCTGCAGCGGCCTCGCTGCCGGCATGTCCGCCGCCAACTACAATAATATCATACGCCGAGTTTAATGCACTCATGTACTTGTTTTTTAACTACTTACCTATACAAAAACTGGAGAATATCTTTCCTAGAATATCTTCATTGGTAACTTCCCCTGTGATGGAGCCGATCTGCTCTATAATCACGCGCACATCTGCAGACAGCAAGTCTCCGGACCCGCCCGATCGAAGTTGTACACTCGCTCTAGATGCCGCTTCAAGGGCGGACTCAAGATGCGCACGGTGTCGTTGACTGGTTACGACTTGCTGCTCATCTGATACGACTACATCACCAGCCGTGTTCGCATAGATTAATTGCATTAAATCTCTGAGTTGAGATTCGTCCATCGTGGCAGCGGAAATCAAGCTATCATAACGCTCATTTTGAACGTCAGAGACCGCATCCACCTTATTTCCAATACGCAATACGTTCAAGTCTCCAAACTGCTTTTTAAGCGTCTGAACGAATTGCACCTCATCCGTTACAGCATCGGTCAGATCGTGCATATATAGAATTAGATCGGCCGTGGAGAAAGCAGCTTCACTACGGCGCACCCCTTCCGCTTCGAGTACGTCGGTCGTTTCTCTTAACCCTGCCGTGTCCACGAATTGAAAGGAAACCCCTTCAAACTCAATCTGTGCATCTACCTCATCACGGGTGGTGCCAGGTATATCGGAAACCATAACCCGATCATATCCCACCAGAGCATTCATCAGCGTCGATTTACCCGCATTGGGCTTCCCAGCGATTACAACGCGAACGCCTTTCGAAAGGGCCGCTCCAAGTCGGTATGAAGCTAGCAAAGAGGAAAGCCTCTCAATGGCTCCGTCTAGCAATCCTTCTAACCGTGCTCGGTCGGCAAACTCCACATCCTCTTCGGCGAAGTCTAGCTCTAGCTCCACTAAAGCAATCAATTCCATTAAGCCAGATCGCACGGCTGAGAGCTCGTCTGAGTACACGCCCCGCAAATGGGCCATTGAAACCCGACTTGCACGCTGACTACGAGCATGAATCAACTCACCAATGGCCTCTGCCTGAGCCAAGTCCACTTTGCCGTTAAGAAATGCGCGAAGCGTAAACTCTCCGGGCTCAGCGTACCGCGCACCAGCGCGTACTAAAAGCCGAAGGGCGGCATCGCTAGCCACATCTCCTCCGTGGCACGTAAACTCTACAATATCCTCTCCGGTAGCTGTCCCGGGTGCAACAAACACGCTTGAAACCACCTGATCCACATCGACACCATCTGCACCGGCCAAAAAGCCCACGTGAGCCGTGTGTGATGGCACGGTTTGTAGATCTTGCCCCTCGAATACAGACGTCGCTATCGCGCGTGCATTTGGCCCGGACAGCCGCACTATACTGAGAGCTGAAGCGCCCCGCGGAGTTGCGCGGGCTACGATGGTGTCTTCCCGGGCAACCTGCATTTGCATCCCGGCTACTGCCGTTTTTTGCCGCCGGCTTTCTTACCGGTCACTGAGCCACGTTTCGGATCGGCTTTCTTAGCCGCTTTCGAATCCTTTTTTTGCATCTCTTCCGGATGCTCGTGGATCTGTTTGTTAATTAACTTCTGCTGAATGGCCGTCAGCACATTGTAGCAGAGATAGTACAGGTTCAAGCCAGAAGCTAGTTTGTTGAAGATCACAAAGATCATAACCGGGAAGACATACGTGAAGATCTTCGCCTGAGCATTGTTCTGGTTCGTCATGGAGACCTTCATTTGGGCAACCATTGAAAGTCCCATCAGCATCGTAAATCCAGCAACGTAGTTTCCGTAAAACGGAATGTCGAATGGAAGATGGAACAGAATATCTGGAGCCGAAAGATCCGTCGCCCAAAGAAAACCTTGCTGTCGGAGCTCAATCGCCTGAGGTAAAAACTGCCACAGTGCGATAATGATCGGGTACTGCAAGAGCATAGGAAGACATCCGCCCAGCGGATTGACCCCCGTCTCCTTGTACATCTTCATTGTGGCTTGCTGCTGCTTCTGCGGATTATCGCCATACTTCTCCTTGATGGCTTCCATACGCGGTTGTAACTCCCGCATCTTGGCCATGCTTTTGAAAGAAGACTTGGTCAGCGGGTACAGACACAGCTTGAGCAGAAAGGCGAGCACGATAATGACCATCCCATAACTTGGGATCACCATTTTGAGGTACGTAAATGCCGGAATGAAGACAAACTTGGCTAGAGGACGTGTTACGATTTCAAAGAAATCCCACCCGTAATCGACCATGTTGTACAGATCCAGATTGTAAGCAGCTAGGTTTTTGTACACCATCGGACCGATGTACATCCTAAACGTATCTGCTTCCGCGCCGGCAGCCGGTAAGATTAGACTCGCTTGGTAGTCATGGCGCAAATAGCTTTCTGAGACCTCGCCGAAGCGCTCTCCAATTAACTCAGCACCTTTGGTAGGATTGTCAGCTATTACGACAGCTGTGAAGTACTTGTTTTTGACTGATACCCAGTCTACCTGGCCGTTGAGTGACTGCTCAGCGTAGGGATCACTCATCAGGGTAACCGACTCTACAGAACCGCCACTCCTTGCAAATGTACCTGAGCGTTGCGCCTCATTTTCCCTGTTTCCTTCTGTGAACGGGACACCACCGTTCCAAACCAACTCGTACCCATCGCTAGTCGCAAACTGGGAGGCCCCGACCTGCTTAATTTTTAGGCCAACTTCGTAGGAACCCGGAGTGAACGAGTATTCCAGTTCAATTGAACCGCCGCCCACAGCTGCTGTGTAGGAAAGCGTTCTAGCGGCGTCCGTGGCATCTACTTTATCGCCCCGAGCATCAGGCGTAAAGAAGAATGACCGCGTATCATAATTGCGGTTGCCCGGTGAGGTGAACATCAAGGCGATGGCTCCGCCTTTGGTCGTATCCACCATTTGAACAGCGTCTTCGCTTTCAAATTTGTAGTATTCCTTCAATACCAGAGAGACGAGTGTTCCACCTTTATTGGAGAAGGTAGCCGTGTACAGATCCGTTTCAACCTGAATGTGCTCTACAGCGACATCCTGACTTCCAACAAAGACGCTGTCATCGGCAGCCAATACAGGAATTGACCCAACAACAGGAGGAGCCTGCTCTATTTGCTCTTCTATATCCTGAACGCCTAGAGAGTCTACAACGACTTGGTTCTGAGGAAGGGGTTCATTCTGCGGGGCTAACCAAGTCAACCATCCGACCATAATGAGCGCAATGAGAACAGTAGCTGTCAGGACGTTCCTATCCAAAATAGGCCTCTAAGAAGAGTGGTTGATGCAGTGTCAGGCGGTACGGAAAGTAAAGATCACTGTTCCATTCAATGTGATATGCCCCTTAGTTTCTCACCCACCTTTTCAAGGCAGGCAGCTACATCGTGGGGTGTTGCATTCAGTTGATGAAACCGACCCCTAAACAAAACCATAGCTGTTAGTAGCTGTTCTGTCCGGGGAATCAGGTGCTGATTCAATCGAACCGTTTCGCGAATGACCCGCTTTACGCGGTTCCTTTTCACGGCAGATCCTGCTGATCGCCCAACTGCAACGCCAAACTGGTATGTAGTCTCAGGAACGGATTCCTCGACCAAACGATACAGGACGCGAACTGAGCCAAAGGCAACAGACTGCGTGGACCGATCGCTTCGATCAAACAATGGTTCAATTAACTGCTTTCGCTTCAAGTGGTGGGTTCGCGAAAACGCTAATCGTACCCGCGGAGAACGGTATTCTTCCGGGGAGCTAACCATTGATCAGACTATTTTCCTGGCTTGGTATCACTGATCGATAGGACTTTTCTGCCCTTGGAACGACGTCTCGACAACACTCGGCGACCGTTTTTGGTCGCCATCCGTGAGCGAAATCCGTGCTTGTTTGCGCGCTTGCGGCGACTTGGCTGGTAGGTACGTTTCATTGGTAACTTCTCTGACTATCCGGGTCAGGATTCAAACTTATCTGAGTACTCTGATTTCTCTCTGTACGCTTGCAACTGAACGGGGTATCAGGCTAAGACGGCACAGAAAAGTGAAGATACGGAAAGTCTTTCTCAGATCAACATCTGGCGTTGACATTCATTAAAAGTCAGCGTAATATTGCGGGCTCTTCAAAAGAGGTGCGAAACCGAATGGTGGGAGCCGAATTGAAGGGTATCGAAACCAAGAGGTTTCAATGATGGGCGATTAGCTCAGTTGGTTAGAGCACCTGCCTTACAAGCAG
>DKOG01000058.1 GCA_002469915.1 Bacteroidetes bacterium UBA7368 | reverse complement strand
GGACTTCGTTTGAGGTTGATTTCTTAATCTTACGCTTTTTCTTGAGCATCTGGCGAGCTCCGTCGATGGTAAACTTCTCATCCCGAAGTAGATGCCGTATCCGAAAAACCGTATCGATATTGTCCTTTGTGTATACCCGTTTTCCCGCTCGGTTTTTCCTTGGTCGGAGCGTATCAAATTCAGATTCCCAATAGCGAAGTACGTGAGCCTCCTCTTCGACCAGATTAGCAACCTCACTAATCGTGTAATACAACTTGGTGATTCCAGAGTCGAGCATTGCCATGGCAGTAAGAAAGGATTGGCGTGAGAGTGACACGAAATACTGATCAATACGAAGAGAATGTACAATAGTCGACAACGTTTGTCCATGAAAACACATAGCTTGGCCGCAATAGACCCTGAGCCATGACACAATTATCATCTCAACGCCTTAGTAGTGAACTACAACTCCTATCCGTGGTGTTGGTCTGGGGAGTAAACTTCCCGGTCTCAAAATGGATTTTGTTGGAGATTCACCCGCACGTCATGAATGTCTTCAGACTAGGAGCCGCAGCCGTAGTACTGTCCGCTCTCTTGTATCGCCGATGTGGAAATGATTGGACCACTTTCTGGAAACCTCTACAAACAGACTTCAAATCATTTGCCTTTATTGCGCTAATAGGATGGGTATTGTACCAGGTTGCATTCATCACAGGACTAAACAATACGTCCGCTGGGAACAGTGCTATCATCATGTCGAGCGCTCCCATTTGGACCGCCCTCATCGCCGCTTTTTTTGCTATTGAGCGTATTTCTGGCGTCGCGTGGCTTGGGCTCTTGATATCCCTGATTGGAACAGGTGTGATCATATTGTCTGGACCCACCGAGGTTGACCTTGCTTCTACGTATTTCCTAGGTAACGCTATCATTCTCGTAGCCGCCATTTTGTGGGGAGCATATACTGCGTTCACTCGCCAACTAGTTCAAAAACACACTCCCCTCTCCCTCACCGTATTGGCCTTAATCATCGCCCTTCCGGCCATAGGCCTGGTCTCTATTCCATATTGGAGCGCAATCGATTGGCAACAAGTTACATTCATGCATTGGGTAGCCATGTTTTTTTCTGGATCCCTTTCCACTGGTTTAGCCATTGTTTTCTGGAACAACGCCGTCAAATCGCTTGGTGCTTCCCACACCGCTGCGTACGGGAATCTAGTGCCTTTAATTGCCTTATTTAGTGGGTTTTTTATGCTTGGGGACGCCATCTTACCCGTTCAGCTTATTGGTGGCACGCTAATTATTGGCGGATTGGTCGTCATGCGTTGGGCTCGAAGACGACACCTAGCACGAGATTAAACTTTTATCCACGAGAAGCATCCCTCATTTGAATCAGAACGAACGCTCTTTCATGAAACGTCTCCTTTTTATTGCTCTTCTTTTCGGGATAAGCCTCGAGTCAATGGCTCAGTCACCGCTGGCTTTTGCGCCATGGCAAATTGAAGCTTCCACCTACAGCGCCGAGTCGGGTGATGTGTCCGGTGTACTCATTGGACTCAAGCGGGTTGTCCCTGTAGCTAGTCTGCTTCCACAGACCACTTCAGACTCTAAAATCGAACTTCTGGGCGTACAGTTGGGTGCTCAGTTACTCGAACAGTCATATGAACGGTTACACTTTCGCGCGACAGCGATAGACATGCTGATTCAGCGAGGATTGATGACGGGTGCCTTTAAACTACTAGATTACGACAGATCAGGAATTCAGGAAGTAGATGCCAACTGGATTGGGCTTGCCACGGGACCAGGTATACATGGGCAAGGCTCAGCATATGATGCGGCTCTTCGACTTCTAGCTTCTGCGAGCCTTTCTACATGGAAGTTCGGAAGTTTAATTTCTACGGCATCTCCCTTAGGACTACAGAATCAGACCGGCGCTGATCTCGGGCTAGAGCTTATTGGATCGGCCAAAATCGCAGAAAAGGTTATCGCCTCAATTGCGGTAGGGTCTCACCGGCTCACTGGATCAGAACTGAATAGACGAAATGTCTTGATGCAAATGGGATACGTGATCAATCCAAAGTGGACTTTTGTCTTGCAAGGATTCAAATACGAGTTTGAATCAGAGGACAGGAGTACCGACTCTAAGGGTATTGGAATACAACTCAGCTATACGCCGGGAGCTGTAAGCCTTTAAATGGGAATCGAGTCCATTCCCATCTGAAGACGATCTTCAACCTCCTGACGGAAGTTTTCAAAAGCAGGTGCCCTATCCGACAGGTAGCGCCATGCGTCGGGCACCAATCGATATACTGGTGCATAAAAATCTGAGGCTTCCCTCGAGATTTGACTGGGTAATTGAGCATAGCCGATCATTAGGAAGACAAGGCTCATGGCAATAGCCGCTTTCAGGCCCCCAGCTACTCCACCAGCCAAACGGTCTATGCCCGTCAAGTTGGCTGTGTCCAGTAAAGCCTCGGCCGTACGAGCAACGGTATGGACAGCTATTTTTACCACCATAAAAATCGCGACAAAAGCTAGAATTGGACCGAATCCGGGATCCATACCAAAGTTGGCTTCAAACACCTTTCCACCAGCTTCCATAAAAGAAGCGGCGAGAACGAACGACAATATCGTTCCAATCAGACTGGCTGCCTGTTTCAGGAAACCGGTTTTTATGCCTCTCAGTAATCCGATTGCCAGTACAACCAATATGAAGATATCCAGCGTAGCCATGGGCGTATTTTAGGATGGTTTTTAGGATCCTGAAAGAATAGATCTTACGACTTGCTGAACGATCTTGCCGTCCGCCTTTCCTTTCAATCGTCCCATCGCAGCACCCATCACCTTTCCCATGTCCTTCATGCCTTCGGCACCGGTCTGCTGCACAATTGCTTCGACTTCGGTACGTACCTCAGACTCTTCAAGTTGCTTTGGCAGATACGCTTCAATTATGGCAAGCTCTTCAACCTCTATCTGCTTCAGATCATCACGACCTGCAATTTCAAACTGTTCGATGGAGTCCCTGCGCTGTTTTGCCTGTTTTTGAAGCACACCCAACGCATCCTCTTCTGGAATTTCTCCTTCTCCACCAGACCGGAGCTCAATTTCTTTCGTCATGATGGCCGCGCGTAACGAACGAATGGTGCGAAGACGAACCTGGTCTTTGGCCTTCATAGCAACTTTGAGGTCAGCTTGTAATTGATCCTTAATCATATTCTCAGTATTTAAGCAGTTTGGGTCTTACACGAAGAACCGACCAGTGTGTTCAAGAATTTCTTTCGTCACAAAATCGCCCTACTTCCTAAAAGGCAATCCGAAAAGCAATTACTCCTATTCCCACCTGCATGACTCCCAGAGAGATACCTGACTGGACATCGAGCCGTTTGATTCTCTTTTTCAGCGCATTGTCTCCGGTCTCATTGTAATTCTCAAAGCGATTATCTGCTTTCGTACGGAGATGAATGGCCAGAATACCAGCAGCCAATGAGGTTGTAGCTGCCACATAATTGATCCACTTTCGCGGCTTTAGGTCGAGTTCGAACTCATTCGCCATATGTCCGTCTAGAAGTTCAAGCTTAACTACTGTACGACTCCAAACGTCCGGCTTCAGAGACGAACGCACCGATGTATACCCTTCAAGAGCAAACAAGACCTCACTATCAAAAGGAGTGCTCCGCTGCAACGAGAGCGGCGTTAAGCCCAAATTATCCCCATCAATCGAGACATCAGCTCCAGACGGGATAGATTCCAATTGATAATGGTAATCGAACTGGGCATCCAATCGAAATTTGGTCTCATCGGGAAGAAGATCAAATGTCAAAGGAGCCACGTTCCACAGACCGGTTTCACTGAGAACGACAACTACCTGCTTGACCGTCTCCGGGACGCTGAAAGGGGCGTCTTGAACGACACCAACCCGAATAGAATCCATGTAAACAACGGCATTGGGCGCATTCGAGTCAATATGCACTAATCGCTGTTCTGATCGCTGCGCTACTGCTGGGCTGGCGAGAATGACAGCAAACAGGACAGTAAAGAGTAGAGTCAGGCTACTTCTTGCGAACATCTGAACCCTCCGAGGATGTAAAATAGGTGATGTATCGGGGCTCTGAGAGCACAACAATGCCATTCTGTGTAGCCGCCATAGCAGATTTTACACGACCTTTTAACTCAGCATCCCATTCCAATGCTCCTGTTTCACGATTCAGGCCGTAGATCATCTTGCCCATTGAACCCACAAAGATATGACGGTCTGTAACGAGAGGAGCGGCGGAAATGACATCAGGGAATGAAGAGCTCCAAACAACCTCACCCGTGGCGACATCAACTGCTCTTACCAGTCCATCTGTCGCCCCTGCATACACGTGTTTACCATCCGTCGCCAACCCACCGAAACGTAAGGTGCTCAACTCTTGAGTCAGCGTCCAGACTAATTGACCTGTATGCAGATCCAATGCGTCGATGGCTCCTCTCGTCGTAGGCACAAATACGAGTCCATCGGCCGCTGTAGCCGACTCGTAGACAGGCCCTGTAAGCAGGCTCTCCCAAATCACATCTCCCGTGTGCACGTTGAGAAGGAACGCATTACCCTGATCGTCTGCCACGAAAAGACGATCAAGATTCACGAGTAGCGGCGTGCTTTGTACCGAAGTCATTTCTCCCAGACTACGCGTCCAGAGAAGTGTGCCATCTGCCTGATCAAATGCCTTGACCACGGCATCCACGTCAGCCCCAATAACCATATTATCTTGTACTACTAAGCCGCTTTCGAAGCCCGAACCTTTGTACCTCCATAGTTTCCTACCTCGTTTCAAGTCCCAGGCAACCAACGTTCGTTTCCCTACGGCGGAAGAGATGAACATCCGACCATTATCAATCGCAGGTGACCCCTCTATTCCGTCGCTGAAACTCTTGAATCCCCGTTTTCTGCCAGTGGATAACTCTACCGTGTGCACTTCTCCTTTCCGGGTTGCAGCCAAAATAACACCTTCCAAAATCAGCGGGGATCCCGGCCCAAATGCCGCAGCTGCGTTGTATTCCCATGCTTCTTCGAAAGGTAAGGCGGCATCAAACGCATACGCTCGAGTGCGTTCTTGAGATTGACCATCTACGAGCCAGTCAGAATCGCTGACAATAGATGGGTTTTCAAACTGAATCGTTTGGCAGGAGCTTAAAAACAGCAACAATACAATATGAGGAATGCGAATTCGCATCAGAAATTCCACCCAAAAAAGAACTGTTTGAAGGCCTTTTCTTTAGTGCGAAAGCCGTCTCCGTACCGGTTTCCTATATCGTATCTCAGTACAAAGGCTCCGAAGAGATTCAATCTGAACCCAAATCCAATGGATCCCACCGTCTCACCGGAACGGAGCTCTTGCCGCTTTTCATAATAATCGGTATTCCATGCATGCGCAGCATCAAAAAAGAGCGTGCCCCGCAGGCTAGCGATACCGAGTGGAGCCAAGATGGGAGCGAGTACCGTCGGTGCGTTTATCAAAGGAAATCTTAGCTCATGGGATGTGAACCACATTTTCTGGCCACGCACGTCAAACCAGTTAAATCCTCTCAAGTCCCAGCTGCCCCCTAGCACAAAAAGACGAGCCTCACGCCCCTCGTTCACCCGCCCCATGACCCAGGACGCGAACGTGATACCTTGGGTTATTCGAAAATACTTGCGCACATCAGCCATGAGCGTGTAATAACTCACATTTGAATAGAGAATGTCCGAGGTATATCCCGCAGTAATCGAAGCCCTCCAACCGGCGACAGGCCCGTTCATCCAATACTGAGCATTATCGCGCACTAGGGAAAAATAGTTGGAGATCATGAGCGCCTCACGCTCAACACCCCGGAAGCTAATGTCCTTTCTACTCCAATTCAGTGAGGTCGTAAGCTCAATACGAGTGAATTTGGATAGCGGATAGCTGACCATTCCAAAGCCACCATAAACGGTCTCAAAGAAAACAGGGAATTTCGTCGGTGCATCTGGATCCGTTACATCATACCTGCGACCAGAGTGACGGTAAAGACCATATCCCAGATTCGCTCGTCCGTTGAGTTTAAATCGAGACAACTGCAGGCTTACATCCTTTAAAAAATTGCGTTGCCCTGTGCCCGTATTAAAGATGGTCAGATACAGATAATCGTTACCCATCATATCTGAGAACGCAAGCATAGCGCCCCCGGTCGTGCCCAATATCGGATTTTGGCTAACTGCGCCTTGAGCCAAGTCTAGCTTGTATTTGGATCGATAGGGAGCGGGTTCAGCATCTACGCCAAGCTTCATCTTGTCGAAAGACCACGAGACACCGACCCTTGATACATCCGTGACCATTTCTTCTTTCGGACTCGTCATCAAGGAATCTAGTCCCGATAATTGCCGAATCGAAAAGCCAAGACCCTCGAAGCTGGTAAAAATGATATGATTATCTTCTGCCCAAACAGGATCAAAGGCTGCGGAAACCAATGAAGTAAGGCGCCTGGCCGGTCGCCAGGAGGCTTCCGCATCGAACGTATTCGCTGAACCTTGTGCAACCATAGGTTCACGTGCCGATGCTTGGTCCATATCCGTTACCCAAACATCTTGAGCCCCAAAACGACCGGTCGAATCTCTTCGGGTACTAATGAAGGCTAACTGGCTTCCGTCGGGACTCCATGTTGGGGAAAGATCGGTTCTTGCTCCTTGAGTCACATACCGAATATGTCCGCCATCGGTATCGTAAGTAAACAGATTGTAATGTCCTTCGTTTCCTGTATACGTTCGGTCTGACGAGAACGCGATGAGATCACCCGTTGGGCTCCAAGAAGGATCTCTGTCGTCGTACCTATCCGCAGTAATCTGTTGTAGCACACCATCATCTAGGTGATAAACGAACAAATCACTAAAGCCACTCGCCTTTATGGCTGTGAAGACAATACGCTCCTCATCAGGGCTCCAGGAAGGAGAATAGACGGCGATCAGATCATCGTACCTATACGTCGCCACGAGACGATCTGTATTCAGATCATAGATATG
Organism: Bacteroidetes bacterium UBA7368; assembly: GCA_002469915.1. GTDB lineage: Bacteria > Bacteroidota > Rhodothermia > Rhodothermales > UBA10348 > UBA10348. The sequence goes on along the minus strand of DKOG01000058.1, from coordinate 2,828 downwards.
TAAGACGTCCTTTCCACCAGATTTGGTGACAAAAGCGAGCTTGCCTTGGGAGGACACTGAAATACGGCTTTCGAAAAGGTGGAACGACTCAAAATTATCACTCCGCTCGCCGTTTATAACCACTTTGGGCTCACTCAGTGGTTGCATCTCTGCGCCTACTTCGACCTCAAAAACATTACTCAAACCTCTATGATTACCCACAAAATACACTTTTCGCGTCCCGTCAGGGAAACGGTGATAGTTGGGCTTCGCATTAAAACCCTCGGTGGACAACCCGTCGGCAATAATTGATGGCACCTCAATCTCAGCCAGATCTGGATAGTACTGAAGCTTAAGCCACTTCAACCACCGATCTGCAATCACAGAAAAGTCTTCCTGTAGCGTCAATTCCATTACAACCCGAAAATCCCGATCCTTCCAAATATTTTCGATGAGCATCAAAATGCGCTCCTCGCCATACACCTCTGAGATGAAGCGAGAGATAGCTTCTCCTTGCTTGTACATCACAAAGGAGCCACGAATCCGATACATGGATTCCAGAGGTACGAGATAATTGGTGAACATCGCATCGCGGATGACCATCTCATGCTGATGGTCTGGCTCACCCGACCAATATTCAGCTAATCCTTCAGTGAACCAAAGCGGAAGAAACCGATCTGAAGGTTGACGATGATCTCTCATCACTCGTAAAACCTTATTAAACGTAAAGACGTGCACCATCTCGTGCCGCACAACGCGTCTAAAACGACTCAGGTTGCCATTGGCTGGAATAACGACCCTTCCTTTTAAAAACTCAAAAAAGCCCCCTACCCCGTCCGGAATAAAGCCGGATGTGACATTGGTTTGCTTGAAGTGCAGATTAGTCGAGTAGAAAATAAGGGGCACTCGATGGTTCAACGAAAAGTTGAATCGATGCTCTAACTCTGAATACGCCTCTTCAGCAAAGAAGGCCCCGTGCTCAGCCAATTCCAGCATTTCGGGGTAATAGTAGATATCGAAATGCTCCGTTTTCATAACCTTCCATTCAAAATCCTCGTACTGGATCTTGTTACGCCCGAAATGATACCCGTACTGGCCAAAAGAGAGGCCTACTGGAAAAAGCAGTATCAGGAATAAGAGTATGCGCGTAAAGGCTTTAGGCATCAATGCAGGTGTTGGGACGCAAGCGGGATTGGCAACAGTAATCTAGGTAACAAGCCTGAAAACTAATGATGTGAGCCTCCTTGCGGTATCATAAGGTAGGTGGATGGACGAGAGATCCGTTTGAACAGTTCTCGGCTCCCGATATGCTATGCAAGCAAATTCGGCCAGCCGGCCTTTAAGCGAGGCCGGCACCCTCAAGGAAGAATGAGACGCCACAAGCGTGTTCTTCCAACCAGCGATCCATCATATCTCTAAATTCACCCGCATCTGAGGCTACTAAAGCCTTTTGAGCAAGTGCTTGTCCTTCAGACTGCTTCATAGCCCGAATGACTCTTTTTATAGCCGGTAGGTATATCGGAGATGCTGAAAGGGTATCTACTCCCAACCCGAGTAGAACAGGGACTGCTCTCATATTTGTAGCCAGTTCCCCGCAAAGGCTCACAGATATGCCAGCCTTCTTTGCCGCCTCAGTCGTCATACTGATCAACTGTAGTACGGCGGGATGCATTTCGTTGTACAAGTGAGCAACGAGATCATTTCCGCGATCTACGGCTAGGACGTATTGAGTCAGGTCGTTCGTTCCGATAGAGAAGAAATCTACTTCAGCGGCAAACTGATCTGCAGAAATAGCAACTGAAGGCACCTCCACCATGATCCCAACCGGTACATTGGGATCGTAAGCAATGCCCTCTTCGCTAAGCTCAGCCATTGTTTTTGCTAGAACAACCTTAAACTCGCGCACCTCTTCAAGCGCCGAAACCATGGGCAATAGAATCTTTGTGGGGCCGTTTGCACTCGCTCGCAGAATGGCTCGGAGTTGAGGAACCAAAAGGTCCAATTTGTCGAGCATAATCCGGATACCGCGCCAACCCAAAAATGGGTTATGCTCGCGATGAGCCATGGGTAGCATTTTGTCGCCCCCCAGATCCAATATGCGAAAGGTGGTGGGACCCGGGCTCGATGCTTCAACTACATCCTTGTACTGAGCGAATTGCTCTTCCTCTGTAACGAGCGCGCGCCCTTCCATGAGCAACAACATTTCAGTACGAAATAGGCCTACCCCTTCTGCACCATATTCAGATAACTGCTCAATCTCCTCTCTCAATTCCAGATTGGCCTGTAGACTAATATGGTGTCCATCCAGAGTCTCTGCAGGTAGTGGTACCAAGGATTTATCTTCCTGAATCAAGCGAAGATATCGTCTCTGCTTTGTCTTATACCGTTTTAGCGTTTTAGCATCGGGATTTACGATGAGCTCTCCTTTAATCCCGTCCAAAATCACGATATCGCCATTCTCTACCTGATTAGACACATCTTTCATGCTAACCAGGGCCGGGAGCGAGAGCGCTCGCGCCATTATCGAAACATGCGACGTCGGCCCACCAAACTCAGTTGCGCAGCCTAAAACGCCTCTTCGGCTAAATAAAATGACGTCTGCAGCTGTCAATGATTCAGCTATAACGATCGTTTTTTCGTCGATTGCGGACAATACCCGAGCCCTTCTAAGATGTCGGATGATGCGCTCTTGGATATCGAGTAAATCATTTGCCCGCTCTCTCAGGTATTCGCTGTCAGAAGCTTCCATCATCTGACGGTGCTTGCTCATCACGGTTTGCACCGCATATCCGGCGTTCACATTGTGGTTCTTTATGTAAGCCTGGACCTCGGGATATAGGGAATGGTCC
>DKOG01000227.1 GCA_002469915.1 Bacteroidetes bacterium UBA7368 | reverse complement strand
GCGAGGGGCCTCCTTGCGTAGAGTTGTCCTGCGTCCCGCCAAAGATGTTGTAGAAAGGCTCCGCGTCATCAAGCGCGACCTTGTAGTACTGCGTGACGGGCAGGTTCTCTATGAAGCGCCACGTTTTAGTCAGGTCAAAACTCTCATACAGACCACCGTCTGACCCAATCAACAAGTAGTCGGGATCATCCTCGCGAAAGGCAATAGCATGATTATCCCCATGCTTTGCCACTTCATTCATGCGAAAGAACGTCTTCCCACCATCGTCAGAAATCTGCAGATTAGCATCCATCAAATAGAGCCGCTCGAACTGATGAGGCGAGGCGTATAGCTCCTGATAGTAATGCGGGCCCGTTGCACCCGATACCGCGTCCGACATCTTAGTCCAGGACGAGCCCCGGTCAGAGGACCGAAACACACCACCCGTCTTGCGATCTAACTCAATGGCTGCATAAACGATATCTGGCTGCTGAGGTGAAATGGCAAGACCAATTTTGCCCATATTCGACTCAGGTAACCCCCTTGTTACCTCTTCCCACGTTTCTCCCCCATCGGTACTACGGTGAATACCCGAACCCGGTCCTCCACTCATGTAAGCAGCTACAGTACGGTGGCGCTGCCACGTTGCGGCATACATCCAGTTGGGATTACGAGGGTCTACGGCAATATCCGTAACGCCCACCCATTGATCCGTACCGAGCGTCTTTTTCCATGTGGCACCACCGTCTGTAGATTTGTAAAATCCACGGTCGCCGCCGGATGACCAAAGCGGTCCTTGCGCCGCTACATACACGACATCCGAGTTTTCTGGATGCACAATGATTTCAGAAACGTGTTCTGAGTCATGCAGTCCCATGTTAGTCCATGACTTCCCGCCATCATCGCTGCGATAGACACCGTCTCCGTATCCCATGTGACGGCCTCCCACATTTTCACCGGTGCCGACCCACACCACATGCGGATTAGAAGGATCAAGACTCACACTTCCTGTCGAATACGCCCCCTGTCCGTCAAATATGGACTCCCAAGTTGTACCCGCATTCACCGTTTTCCATACGCCGCCAGAAGAAACGGCCACGTACCAAATTGAATCGTCATCAGGATGAATGGCGATATCCGAAATGCGTCCAGACATGAATCCGGGGCCGAGCGCACGCAGTTTTAATCCATCAAACGTCTCTGGAACCATGCGGTCCTGAGCAAATGACGAGAGGACAAAAAACAAGGAAAATGCGAGAAACAGAGAAAGCTTTTTCATGTCAGCAATATGCGTTGGAAGGATGCATGAGCCCTCAATGTAATCAACCGTGCTGACTCAGTCATTGTTGAACATGTGCCTGATTTATAGTAGAATGCCACATGACTTCCCCTCTGTTAACAACTCTTCTCTCCTCATGAAACGCATCCTTCCCGCTGTTCGCCCCGTTATATCGCTGTTCCTGATAGGTATGCTTGCCATCGGATCAACTGGATTTGTGGCAAATACCCTCCTTGACGGCTTACAGTATCGCGCCATCAAGGTGAGTTCTGATCGAGATATCGACGACTCCATGAATGAGCTGGCCGAAGACGGTTGGTACCCCCGATTTGTACTCAAATTCCAAGGTGATGCGCGCTTGATTTACGAACGGGAGCGCGATGAAGACGAGCGAATTTATGATCTGGAATACAAAGCGGAAGTGATCGGATCCGGCAAAGAAATCGACGATACCTTCAACAAAATGGCTAAGGATGGCTGGTTTCCTCGATTCGTATTTCGAACGGGCGCGCTGAATCAGAATTGGCGACTGATCATGGAACGAGATCCGCAAGATGATGTCAACAACCTCGAATACCGGGCCATTCTACTCGGCGAGGGACGGGAGGTAGATGACAAGTTCAATCAGCTTTCTGTTGATGGATGGTATCCGCTGTTCGTCGTGAAGGGCCTTAGCGAGCACCGAATGTTATTCGCCCGCGATCCGGATAACACGGAGCGGACGGTTCGTTTCATGGCAAAAACGACGTTCAACCCCAAGCAGATCGATGATCTCTACAACGAACATGGTCAAGACGGCTGGGAGCCGATGTTCCTCTTTCAGGACGAGAATGAAGCCTACAGAACACTGTTTCAACAACCCATTGGTGAAGATCCTTTCCCAATGGAGTTCCAAGCTCGACGCATTGATGACATGAGTCAAATTGACGACAAGTTTAACCAGTATAGCGCCGATGATTGGTACCCTTTGTTCGTAATTCGCGATGTGGAAGAATTACTAGAAAGCTACGAGGATTCAGACGGGAGGAATCAAACGCGTACCGTGGACGAAGTCCGCTGGCGCATGCTTTTTGGAAGAGACGCGCAATAGTCTCTTTTGACCGTTGCCCTGAATCTCTACCGTTCAACGACTCGCATAACGCCCCGCATCGTGAAGGCGTGTCCCGGGAAAGAGCATAGATACACGTACTCTCCCGGTGTTTCAGGTACGGTGAAATAGATCGTTTCCTTTGAATCGGGTTCGAGTAATACGGTATGGAAAAGCACCTCCTCCAGATCTGGTATGTAGCTCCGATTAGGCCCCTCGAGCCCAAGCGCTATGGCCTGCTCTCCCACCTTGTCTGCCGAACCAGGCTGTACGACGAGTAGATTATGCATCATGTCGTCGTCGTTATCAAAAATGAGCTTGAGCCGACTTCCTGCCTGAACATCAAAGGCCGGTAAATCAAATTGCAGACCAGGTTCGGTACCAATAGTGATGGTGGCATCCGGGCCATTGGTCCAATCTTCGGGCATCGTCGTCATCCGCTTTGGTTGGGCAGAAGCCACCATTGAAGAGGAGCTTTCATCGGTCCGAGCACGATCATTTTGGCTCGCTTTAACGGTCATTTTGGGACCACCGGGGATTTCGTTTAACGTGTAATAGGCTACGTCGTGTAGCAATGCATCACCGCCTTCCGAGCGAAGACTCGTCAGTTTTAACTCGTGGATATACCCTTTTCGCAAACCACTCACGGCAATACGTGCGCTTAGGCCATCTTCTGATACCGAAACGCCCTGTATCTCACTCGTTTCCTGATTCGTAATCGGACTGCCGTACGTACTGTGGTACTGATAGGTAAACCCTGTGACGTGGTAGGACGCTGGATCGGCAGCAATACTACGATCAATGGGCTTAGTAAAGGTGAGTTCGAATCCGTCAGGTCGAGCTTCAACTGAATGGACTTCAAAAGGCATTTCACCCGTCCACTCAAGCCGTTGTAGCCCATAAGGAGACCGTCCTGTGGACCCCCATCCGCGGCTGGTCATGCCCACAAACATGGAATGGTCTTTTCCCCAGACCATACGTAATACTCCGGAGGAAAAACCCTCACGAAACGGAAATGCAGCACCCTGATACACGCCGTTCACTTTTTCCAAAAACACGCGCATAACCCGACTCTGCCCCTGATCTCCGACGAACAGCTGACCAGCAAACGGACCGAATCCACCTTTGGTATTATCAGCTAGAATATCCGAGGTCGAGACACCCATCAGCGTATGCGGTAGCCACACGGCTGGCATTTTGAGATCAGGTACGTCCGGCGCAACTTCAACCATAGGTTTACCTGAATCAGGTACATCTTCTGGCCTCAATGAGAGCGGAGACTCGGGTAAGTGAGTCCATTTGAGACCTTGTGGGTTACCGACAAAGTCCCCTTTCTCTACATGAGTGATGTATCCGGAGCCGATCCAGTCACCTTGATTCTCTCCATAGAAAACGTCCCCTTCCATGTTGAATCCAAAACCGGCCGGTGAACGCATTCCAGTCGCAATAGGTGTCATGTCACCATCGGGTGAGATCTCCAACATCCATCCTCTCCATTTGGAAAGGCTGGCCCCATACCCAATCCACGCTAGATTAAGCGTTACGATCATCGTACCATCGTCTTTGATCAGAGGGCCGAAGGAATACTCATGGTAATTGCCTTCGAGCGGCCAGCTATAAACCGTTTCATATAGATCGGCCCGGCCGTCTCCGTTCATGTCTTTTAAACGGGTTAACTCGCTGCGCTGCGATGTATAGAAAGCGCCGTCCCGATAGGCCAGCCCCAGAGCTTCGTGCAGACCATGTGCGAAACGCTTGAACTCGGGTCGCTTGCGTCCACTCATGTATGGGTTTTTAATCAGCCAAACATCTCCTCTTCGAGTCGATACGGCCAACTGGCCATCGGGCAATACATCCATACCCCCGACTTCAAGTATCACGTTTTCGGGTATAGGGAGCGTTACAATCTTGTAGTAATCCGCCTCTCCTTTCGGGACTTGAGCCCACGCTGAAGAAACATATAGGAAGGAGACAAGGACAAGCAGAGCAGGGCGAGTCATATCTGCCATTTGTTTAGATAGGTAGTTCATGACATCACCAAATCAAAGCATAGCGAACGGTTGCAGAACCGTCGCTGAGTGAAACAGGGACAAGAAGCTCTTCGCCTTCATCTAAGGCGCGGATGATGGCCTCGCCACCACCGGAGTCGAGGAGTTCCAGATAGTAGGTATTGCCTTCCATCCTGAAGACCCCATCATCACCTTCGGAAATCGTTGTAGCGGCGGCAACAAGAACCCAAATTTCTGAAGACCCGGAATCATCACCTGATACCACTATTTCTCGTTCCAATTGCCGTCCATTATCTCCGGGCAGCAGTCGATCTGTGATCGTTACATCGCTCATGGTGTAATGAAAAGATGGACGACTATCCGCATCCAAATCGTATCCCTTGAAGACATAATCAGCCCCCATGCTGTCTGGCCAGACAATACTGTCGGACTCAAGACGCGCTACAGCAGGCCTCCCAGAAAAAGTCAGCACACTACCTCTTGGAACGGCTAACTGCTGTGTGCCTCTGCTGTGCCACATATCCGTGGTCTCAATAAATCTCCCTTTCCAAGCGTACAGCACGGCGCCTTGCGCAGAGTCCATCACGTAATGGACCCCATCGGGATCGCCCACCGAAATGGTTCGCGTCTTCTTTGCACCATCATGGTTCACAAACCCTCGAATAACCTCTGCTTCTGAGGTGGGCTCCACATGGATGGCCGGCACAAAACGAGGTGGTTTCTCATCCTCGGCAGCCGCGGGTAAATGGAGATTGTATCGGATGTTTCTTAGCGCTACGGGACCATGATCGCCCTGAATCATGATGGGGGCAAGCGCCTGCTCATCCGAAAACCCAGCCGCACGGGTGGGACCGGTGAGCTCTACATTCTCATGAATGACAACCCCATTTTGAGCAACCTTAACCATCTTGGCATTGGAAACCTTTCGGCCTTCTGCATCAAATCGAGGAGCCTGAAATAGGATGTAGAAATCCTGCCACAACCCAGGTGCCCGACTCACATTCATACTGGGTGGATGGCCCTGATATCCGCGCTCACCTTCATTGCGCGCTGGATCCCATCGCTGGTAAATACCACCAGCATCGGAATACGTCGGATTCGGTACGCCCCAACTATCAAAGAGCTGAATTTCGTATCGACCTTGTAGATATACACCTGAATTAGAACCCTTGGGCATCATGAACTCAAATGAAAGCTCAATATCCCCATGCTCCCACATAGTGAACAGGTTTTCTCGTACCCCATCAGACGGCATATTGAGTAGAATGCCGTCTCCATCGGTCGTCTGAATGTCAGCAACGCCATGGCGGTCGGCCTCTATCGCTCCAACAATGCGCCAGTTATCGGCGGGTGCCTGGAAACCATCTAGATCCGTAAGCGGGTGTTCTATCATGTCCTGACCGTTGGCCACTGGGGCCATAAACAGTATCAAGACGAAGCAGGCGGATAATATTCGGGGACAGAAGCGGTTCATCAATTCCACGACTCGTTCTAGTTACAGAGAGTGTGAATGTAGTTGAATGGAATCCGCAAAAAAAGTGTGATGTGAAATAGTCGGTACACTTTCGAGTCTCATACCGATTGGTTCACTTCTTGGAAAAACGAAAGCTTCACCCTGTCCGGATTGATTTTTTACCCATTTTCAACTCGTGTTCGGCTGTACTTTGGGATCCAATCCCTTTTAGCAGGGGTTTGGATCGAATGAAGCGCCTGTATACCCTCATATTACTCCTGTGCCTCGCGGCTCCAACAGCTCGCGATGCGGATGCCCAATACTTCCGGTATGGGAAAAACAAGGTGCATTACGGCGAGCAAGAATGGTATTACCTCCAGTCAGAGCACTTCCGCGTGTATTACTATGACGAGGGAGAGTACCTGGCAGATTTTGCAGCGCACGCCGCCGAGGAAGCATTTGTCTCGCTTGAGAAGTTGTTTGAGTTAGAGCTAGAGGAGCGCATTCCACTCATCATTTATCGCAACCACGGTGAGTTCGCGGTAACGAATGCCGTCAATCTGCCCGTCTATTCGGACGGGATCGGTGGCGTGACAGAGCTTTTCAAAAACCGAATTGCTATTCCGTTTTCGGGTGATTATCGGGATTTTCGCCGGGTCGTTCACCATGAACTGGTCCATGCGATTATCAATGAGGTGTACTACGGGGGATCGATCCAGTCGCTCATCCAGGCTGGCGCCAAAATGCGTATTCCGCTCTGGTTCAATGAAGGCTTAGCAGAATATGCGGCTCTCGGATGGGATACGCATTCAGACATGTATGTGCGCGAAGCCATCCTTGAAGATGACCTAGCTCCCGTGCGCTCTTTATTTGGGTATTACGCATACCGAGGTGGCCAAAGTGTGTGGGATTACATCGCCGAGCAGTATGGTGACGAAAAGGTTGCTGAAATACTTCGACGCCTTCGCTCAGCAAGGTCCGTCGAGCAAGCCATAGACCGATCCATCGGGTTGAACCTAGATGAGTTGTCGGACCGCTGGCAGCGAGCCCTGAGGGAAATCTATTTCCCGGAAGTGACCGCACGAGAATCCTTGGATGAAGTTGCACGACCCGTTATCACGCGTGAACAAGGGTTTTACAATACCAGTCCCGCTCTTTCTCCCCTTGGCGACCAACTGGCGTATGTGACCTCGACCAATGGGCTATTTGATATTTATCTGGCCGATACGGACGATGGCGAGATCCAAAAGCGATTAATTCAGGGACAGATCTCGCGTGATTTTGAGTCGTTACCGGTACTTACTCCCGGTTTGGCCTGGAGCCCGGACGGTAGGGAATTGGCCGTGGCGGCCAGAAGCGGGGGGCGCGATGCGATCGTGATCGTCAATGTTAATTCGGAGGTTCAACGTAAAGTTGAACCTCCCGGATTACAGCAAATTCTGTCCCTATCCTGGAATCCAGATGGACGCCGTTTAGCCATGAGCGCGACCGACGGTACACAGAGTGATATTTATGTATTCAACCTCGACACCGAGCAGCTTCAGAACCTGACCGATGATGTCTTTGGAGACTTTGAACCTTCTTGGAGTCCAGATGGCGAAACCATTGTGTTTCATTCTGATCGAGGTGCAGACACAGAACTGCGCAGACACACCGCCGAGGAAACCCGCATTTTCGAGAAAACATTTGAACAAAGTGATCTCTATGTGTGGCAACCTGGATCTCGATTCGTGCGACGCCTGACCTACGATGAGACATGGGATGACCGTAGTGCACGATTTGGAAATGATCCAAGTCTAGTCCTCTTCGTAAGTGACCGAAACGGCATCCCCAACCTGTATGAAAAGCATCTTGTGAGCGGCCGCGTGCGCCCGCTCACCGACTTAGACATCGGCGTGATGCAAGTAGCTCTATCCACCAGTGGTGATTTGGCTGCGGTTGTGTCCCTCAAAGAGGGTACTCCATCTATTTACACCCTTCGGCGCCCCTTCGAGCGTACTCAGCCGCGCGACCCACTCATGCCAAATGTGTGGGCGCAACGAGTAGATCAAACAGATTTCCGAGTTGCTCCAGCGCTCGCCGTCGCGGGACGAGCTCGGTTAGAGGGAAATCCCTTCTTGAGAGATGCCAATGACGGCACACCATATGTTCGTGGCCGCGATCGACTCAAACCAACTAAACCCGTTCATCTTGCACTGCAGGGACTTATCGATCCAGGGATGAATGTGGACTCTCTCCGGAATCTGCTCTCTTTTGACAGCCGTGAATCCATTGATCTGCCCATCGATTCTTTTGCGCGAGGCGTTACCATTGATTTCGAAGCACTAAAACGTGAGACCGGTTTAGTGCCCAATCCGGAATTCATAGCGTTTCCGGGAATCCAGACGGCTCCCATTCTGGATGATGATGGAGAATATGCTCCCCAGCGATACAAACTTCGTTTTTCGCCTGACATCGTATATGGTGCCGCTGGATATGACGCGCTCTATGGCGTTCAGGGAGTGACCCAAATGGTATTCAGCGATATGCTGGGCAATCACAAGATGATCGTGTCCTCGAACCTATTGCTTGATCTGCGCAATTCGGACTACACGTTCTCGTATGTCTACCTTCCCCGCCGCGTGGACTGGTCGTTTTCTACCTTTCACTTGTCCCGGTTACTTGCTGACTTCACGGTCGATAATCCAACCTATTACCGATATCGACAGTACGGCAGCTACCTCGAAGCCAGTCTTCCGTTCTCCAAATTTCAACGGCTCGATATCCGCATAGGCCTTGTAGGCGTAAATCAAGCCGACGTAACCGATGTAGCCCGCCCATCTAACTCACGCACGCTTTTTATACCGGGCCTCACCTATACCAAGGATAGCACCACTCCGGGATACACCCATCCGATTGACGGATCCAGAATGGCTGTCTCCCTCTCGGGATCTCCCTTGGGTTTTAGAAACGGTATCACCTTTGGTACGGCTCTTTTCGACGCTCGCACGTACCGCTCTTTTGGAAAGGCACGCTACACCTGGGCCATGCGCTTTTCAACCGGATTCTCGTTCGGGTCACACAAGCAGGTCTTCTACACGTCTGGCGTCCAGAACTGGCTCAACCGTAATTTTGATGATATAAATGGTTTTCCACTCGAGGACGTTACCGATTTCGTCTTCGCCACAGCCGTGATGCCTCTACGTGGATATGATATCAACGCCGCCAATGGATCCAACTTTGGACTAATCAACGCGGAGTTTCGTTTTCCACTCGTAGCCGCGCTTCTTCCTGGTCCAATTCCCGTCATTCCGCTCTACAATATTCAAGGACAAGTCTTTGCAGATGTTGGAAATATCTGGGGCGGACGGACATCGACGAGTCTTGAAAACTCAAGTAAGCGAAAGATCGATGACGTCTTAATAGGAACCGGTTTTGGAATCAGAACGCTATTCCTTGGATATCCCGTTCGGCTTGACTTCGCCTGGCCGTTTGACGGTCGCACGTTTGGCGACAGAAGTACCTACATAAGCGTAGGACTAGATTTTTAGACCTTTGGGCGGACGCAGAGTTTTCGTGAAAAGGCACTCAATCTGCTAAAACACTCGAACCAAACCCCCCCAGATAAGGTTACGAATGGGCTACGGCAATAATTTGACCAACCCACTTAGCCGGTCCCACCTTAGTATCCGGCCCCCAAGAAGCATGAAGACGGAAATCAAAAAGATCACTGACGTCGAATTTGACCTCGAAATCGTCGCTGAAGCAGCCGACCTGGCTGATGAGATCAACGCTGCGGTTAATAAGCAGAAAGCACAAACTAACATGAAAGGGTTTCGTGCAGGCAAAGTACCAACCTCACTCGTGCGTAGAGTCTACGGTAAAGCCCTCGCGTATGGCGTTGCCGAAGAAAGGGTCCAGAAGGCCTTTCAGGAAACAGTGCTCGAAGGCGATGACTACGAAGTTCTCGGCCAGCCAACGATCACCGATCTCGAGTACGAGTTCGAAGGGGATCTGAAAGCAGTAGTTCGATTTGGTGTTCGTCCCGATATCAAACTAGCCGACCTTTCCAAGGTTAAGGTTTCTCGTCTAACTCACGTAGTTGAAGACAAAGACGTAGAGAATGAGATCACTAACCTGATCGCTCCTCACGCAGATTTGATTCCAGACGACGGTCCAGCCAAAGACGATTCCTATGTTTTGGTTGATATGCAGCGTCTCGACGAAAAGGGAAAGAAACCTGAAGGTGATGTGCAGGAAGATGTGCCGTTCACGCTTTCTGACGAGAATCTGATGCCGGAAATCAAAAAGGCATTGGTTGGTCTGAAAGTCGGCAAGGCCAAAAAGGTCAAGTTTGATTCTCCGGACGGATCCGAAAAACGTCATTTCCAACTAACGCTCAAAGAAGTCAAGATCCGCGAGCTGCCTGAGCTCGACGAGGAGATGGTCAAGAAAGTGACCAATGACAAGGTGGACAACGCGGAGACGCTTCGTACGCAGGTCAAAGAGCAACTCGTTTCGGGATGGGAGCAGCGCACTAAAGACCTTTTTCAGTCCGACGTGATTGAAAAACTAATCGAATTACACTCATTTGAAGTGCCGAATTCGGTTATCGACATGTACGTAGAGTCCTATCTCGAGGAGTTCAAGTCTCAGCGCGAAATGAAAGAGCTTCCCGAAGGGTTTGATCTTGAAGGATTCAAAGCGGATCGCCGCGAACAAGCCGAAAATCAGGCTCGATGGATGTTTGTCCGTGACGCCATCATCGCTGACCAGAAGATTGAAGTAACGGAAGATGCCCGCAAAGCACATTTCGAAACGATGGCTGAGCAAGGTGGATTTCCGATTGACATGCTCAAGCAATACTACGAGTCCATGCCACAGATGATGGGTCAAGTAGACCAAGGTATCCTTTCCGATCTCGTTTTTGGTTACATCGGCGACACCATGAAGGTCACCGACAAGGACAAGGATGCGTACGAGAAGGAGATGAAAAAGGGTTGATCCCGTATTTAGTGGACCTGTCCTCTTTCCTTTTTTCCTGATCAGTCAACCTGATGTCCTTCAAACACTGAACCGCAGAAGCTTTCCGTCTCTGCGGAAAAGCTTGACGACTACCTTTGGAAAATGCGGAACCCGCCGATAACAGGAGCGGTTCGACAAACTACTTTTTCGGATTCCCCCGTACCAACCATTCAAACAAGCGATTCGATGGTCGACGACTTTCTAAAATTCTCGAAGAGTCTCCACAGTTCATCCATTCCTAGCAGCATTCACGGTTCGTCGTTTCAGAACGCGCCCATGTCTACTCTCGTCCCGATGGTAGTGGAGCAGTCTAGTCGGGGTGAACGCGCCTATGATATCTTCAGTCGTTTGTTGAAAGAACGCATCATTATGCTGGGTACGCCCATCAATGATGCCGTGGCCAACCTAATGGTTGCTCAATTGCTTTATCTAGCTTCCGAGGAGCCAGAAAAAGACATCAATATTTATGTCAACTCTCCTGGTGGAGTTATTGACAGTGGACTTGCCATCTATGACACGATGCAGTTCATTTCATGCGAAGTGTCCACTATTTGTGTTGGACTCGCTGCCTCCATGGGATCCGTATTGCTTGCAGCCGGTGCCTCAGGCAAAAGAGCTGCGCTTCCAAACTCACGCATCATGGTGCATCAGCCACTGGGCGGCGCTCAAGGTCAGGCTTCGGATATCGAAATCCAGGCACGCGAAATCATGAAAATGAAAAAGAGCCTCTACGGCATTCTAGCCCACCACACGGGTCAGACACCGGAGAAAATTGAGGAAGACGGCGATCGCGATTACTGGATGAGCGCGGCAGAAGCTAAAGATTACGGGTTGATTGACAACGTACTTACGCCGGGTGCTCAGAAAAAGAAAGACAAGTAAGTAGTTCGTTAGCGAGACTTTTGATGCGGGGCGCGGGATTTCATCCCGCGCCCCGCATTTATTTTGCACCATTTTATTTATTGGAGGCTCGGACTTTTACGGTGTAGATAGATGTGACATAGTCCTCATTCATGCATGTTGGCTCAATAGAGGATTCACCACTGATCTTCTTGATGGCATAGCAGATCCCTCCTTCTTCACATTGAGCTCTGATCTCATCGTGAATGTTATCACATTTGATAATCGTGGTTTGCTCGTAATAAACCGGATCAAAGCCCACCACCGAGTAACGCGCCTCAGTCGTACCGAGCGCAAGCGTGTCGCCCAACTCGGCAGGCTGATCCAGCCTTAAATCAATGGGTGCAAAAGTTGCACATCCTGCTACTAGTACAAGTGCAATGATCAATCGCGACATGGTATAATCTCTAATTGGTGGCTTCAATGTATTCAAATATAGCCCTTCCAATCAGCAAACGTTTTTTCCTAGTCTCGCGCTATAACATCCACCGGATTCATTCAATGAGTACTTATGCGTGCCACATGAAAACAGATGTTACCGAGCTCGAATTTTTGTACCATTAATGATGATCCCATCTCTCATTGACCGCAATATCTATCCTTCTCTTTCGGAGGAGGTCTACCTGAATCAAGCTTCCATTGGCCTGATTGCAGATCCCGTCGTGCAGGCTATGCATCGTTTCCTGGACGATTCTGCTCGTCACGGAAATATGAAGTTGACCGACGAACAGGAAGTCGCATTGTTCAATGACCTCCGAAATCCGGCGGCCCGGCTTTTGAGGTGCAAACCAGATCAACTGGCCATCACGGCGTGTGCTAGTGACATTCTGGGCCAGCTCCCATACTGGTATAACCTGCATTCTGAGGACGAGATCATTCTGATTGAATCCGATTTTCCAGCCATTTCTCGGCCGTGGGTGGCCCTAGCCGAAGAAGACCAGCCTCAGATTTGTTGGGTACGGGATGCCCCAAATAAAGACCTTACCGAAGCGATTATCCGTCAGATCTCGCCGCAAACACGTCTGATTCTAGTTGGTCATGTGCAATATGGAACGGGTTCGCTTGTTGACGTTGAGGCGCTAAGTGCGCAAGCTCGTCTTGCAGGCGCTGACCTGATCATTGACGCGACGCAGTCTGCAGGCGTTTTGGAGATCAATGGGCCGACTTGGCAGGTGTCCGCTGTCATCACGAGTGGCTACAAATGGCTAGGTGGTCATGGGGGTGTCGCTATTTCCTATTTGTCCGATGCCCTCATTCAAAAAACTCCGGTTTTGGCTGGATGGATGGGTGCTCCTGAACCATTTGAGTTCGATACCCAAAGTGCACGCTTTGCGGGGCCAGCTTCGAAGTTTACACTTTCAACCATGTCCTACCTGTCTCTTACCGGTCTGGCAACAGCGCTCGAACACACGCAATCAATCTTGGCTACAGAAACGACATCACACGTTTTGGCATTGAGGATTTACCTTGAGAATAATATCAAGGATACGGGTTGGTCTTCCTTCAATACCACCTCGAGTTCAAGCCCAATCGTATCGCTGGCTCATACTTCAGCTGATGCGCCCAATGTGTACCAAGCCTTATTGGACAACGGTATTCATACCAGCCAGCGCAACGGCCGCCTCCGCATCTCACTCGCTCCATTCGTAAACTCGAGCGATATTGATCGATTGGTATCCGTTCTGAGTTTATACGATTGAATTAAGGCAGGATTGAAGCCCGTTTTTCTTGAAGGAGAATCGGTCCGACCGGGCCGCACATGTATACCATTCTAGCAGGCCTTCATCCATTGTGTACCCTACGACGTGACCTTTGCGGCAGCTGAGCTAAAGTGAGCGCTTACCGTACCGCGCGATCACTGCAAAACAAATCAGCGGCATCACGAAGGAAATACGAACGGCCGAATACCCACCAATCGATTCAAAATCGATCAATGCAGCCTGCATGGGCGGCATGATCGAGCCGCCGAGGATGGCCATGATCAGGCCAGCCGAGGCGAACTTAGCATCATCGCCCAATCCTTCAAGGGCAATGCCATAAATGGTCGGAAACATGAGTGACATACAAGCCGATGTGCCGACTAGTACCAACAAACCGACCTGCCCGCCAATTAGGATAAGTACCGCGATAAGCACTCCACCGATCAAAGCGAGTCTCATCAACAATCCGCCGGGACTCACGAAGCGCATGAGGAACGTGCAGATGAATCGACTCGATACGAAGATGACCATTGCAGCAATATTGTAGCCTTGCGCTGTGACCGCATCCATTCCCAACTCGATCGTAGCATAATGGATGATGAAGGTCCAACACATGATTTGTGCACCGACATAGAAAAACTGTGCAGTCACACCTTCGAGGTACCTTCTGTTGGCTAACAGCCTACGAGTAGTCCCCCGAACGTCCAGCGCACCATCGTGACGCTCTTGCCCGGGCATTTTTCGAACAGCAATGATAGCAAAAACGACCAGAAGAACGCCCGCAATAGCTAAATAAGGCGTGGCGATAATGGAAAGGTCAGCAGATGTAACCGAAGCCCATTCCGCGGCGCCCATGGCGCCGCGATCAGCTGCCGTTGCCGGATTAAGTCGTGCTAGAATAAATTGCTGGGCAATAAACATCCCCATCAGTGATCCGATCGGATTGAAGGCCTGCGCCAGATTCAAGCGCCGCGTCGCCGTGTCTTGGGAGCCCATCGACAAGATGTAGGGATTGGCACTGGTTTCCAGAAAGGAAAGACCACAGGTCAGAACGAAATAGGCGACTAGAAAAGGCCAAAAGGCCATCATTTTGCTACCTGGGAGAAAAAGTAGCGCACCAAACGCATACAGTCCTAGTCCCACGAGTATTCCGGCCTTGTATGAGTACTTCTTAATGAAGAGAGCTGCGGGGAACGCCATCGCGAAGTATCCGCCGTAAAACGCAAACTGTACCAGTGAGCCTTGAAAATTGCTCATCTGAAGGATGCGAGAGAACGCAGCCACCATAGGATTGGTGATATCGTTCGCAAAACCCCAGAGCGAAAAGAGGAGCGTTACCAGGATAAACGGTACGAGGACCTGTTTAGATACCACTCGTTCTCTACTCATTCCACCAATCCTTTTTTGAGAATGATGTTGCCATACTTCCTCGTCTCACCCGTAATAACGACCGCAAAGGCCTCCATGGCCCTCTGGTAGAACTCCAACCGATCAATCCGGGCTGGAGCTGCCGCTCCAGATTCGTATTGTTGCACGACGGTCATATAGTCTGCTTCAACCGCCGGGTCTAATTCGTCCCCTTCCACAACAGCCATCATGGTAAGGGGATCTGAATAGGTATCTAGCGGGAATAAATCTAAAATACCTTCGAGCAGTGGCTCCACAGGCACACCATCAGCACGAATGACTTCGGCACCCAACGTATGACCCGGAAAATGAGCGTCCGCAAGGACGATTTCATCTCCGTGCCCCATTTCTGCCAGAATCCGAAGTAACTCCGGACTGATTAATGGCGAAATACCCTTCAACATTATAGATCCACTTCGCGCTTGCGTAACAGATACAATCCTTCTCCTTGACTCGAAACAGCAATGATGCCACTCTTGAAATAAGGATAGTTACTCCAAGAACCGCCAAAGCCTTTCACATCATCCGCGTTCGGCGCCGTATCGAAATGACCGACTTCAACCGGATTCTCAGGATCTGTGATGTCCAAGATGCGCAAACCGGCCTGGTAGTTAGACTGATACATCAAGTTACCTTTGATATACAAGTTGTGGTCAGAGGCGCTGCTGTCCAAATAAAATTCCTTAACCAGAATAGGCTCGTCGAGATCGCTCATGTCCCAAATCAACGTTCGGGTGTGAGCTACGACATCGTTCATTTCATCCAACTCATCATTCATGTAGAAGTAGTTGTGATCCTCTGAAAGCCATCCCTGATGCGTGTAATTCGTATTGGGATAAAAGGCTGTCGAGATCGTTTTCGTGTTCTCTTTGTCTGTGACGTCTGCTACGATGAACGCCGAACCGTTTGAGTTCAGGCAGATCTCACTTCCGGCGTAATCCTCATCTGCACCGTGATACAGTACACATTGCGCATCATGCGTTCCACCGAAATCAGGGT
>DKOG01000250.1 GCA_002469915.1 Bacteroidetes bacterium UBA7368 | reverse complement strand
AATGCCGAGAATACCGAAGGAGAGTCCGTTGAATACGGGATCGGATTCCGCTTTGCTTGTCTTATGGTCAATTGCATTGTCATGGTCAGCGCCTTTTCCTTCAAATAAGGAAATGACTACGATCAAGACCACTGAAATGATAAAGACGTATCCCATTCGGTTCAGGAACGGCACGGCAGGGGCGAGCACTTTCATGCCAGCAGATAAGGGAATACTTAGAACGGCCGAGACCATTGCAGCATTCGGGGTCGCTTTTTTCCAGAATAAGCCCATCACGAAGATGGCTAATACGCCCGGAGAAATAAATCCAGTGTATTCTTGAATGTACTGGAACGCCTGATCGAGAGCAGCGAGCTGAGGTGCCATCAGAGCACCAATGATGATAGCGAAAAGTCCTACCATTCGGCCAATATTGACCAGCTTGGTTTCTGACGCTTCGGTATTGACGAGGTTCTTATAGAGGTCCATCGTAAAGATCGTGGCCGTAGAGTTCATCATAGACGCTAACGACGAGACGATAGCTGCCGCAAGAGCCGCAAACGCTAATCCACGCAGACCGGGACCTACGTAGGTGGCTAGGAGCCAAGGATAAGCCTGATCGCCGCGCTCGAGAGGGGCGTCTAATGCAAAGGCGACAATTCCAGGAATGACAACGATCATTGGAAGAAGGAGCTTCAAGTAGCCTGCAAAAGCCAAACCGCGTCGCGCTTCTTTCAAGCTCTTCGCTGCAAGAGCGCGTTGAATGATGTATTGGTTACATCCCCAATAGAACAAGTTGGCTACCCACATACCGCCAAGCAGTACACCTAAACCGGGTAACAACGCGTAGGCATCTTTGGTAACGAGCTGTCCCGCTTCCAAATCTTGGTACATCAACTCGCCCGGGAATAGTACCATATTGAAATGGCCTGGGACTTCTTTAACCAATTTGATAAATCCAGCAATAGATCCGGCGCCAGCGCCGTAGGCATCAAGTGCTAAATAGGTAGTTAGAAGACCACCACCCACTAAGACGACTACTTGAACAACATCGGTCCAAGCAACAGCCTTCAGGCCTCCATACAGGCTATAGACAGCAGCAAAGGCAGCTAAGCCGGCAATGCCTGACCATAGTGGAACGCCCATGATTCCTTCCATCGCTAGGGCTCCGAGGTAGAGCACGCTGGTTAGGTTCACAAATACATAGACGAGGAGCCAGAAAATGGCTAAAAGCGTTCGAACTCTTGAATCATATCGTTTTTCGAGAAACTGGGGCATCGTGAAAATGCCCTTCTCGAGATAGATTGGGAGAAACCAATAAGCAATGACCAACAGGGTTATGGCCGCCATCCACTCGTAGGACGCGATCGCTAATCCAACGCGAAAACCGGAACCGGACATCCCAATAAACTGCTCTGCCGAAATATTACTTGCGATGAGCGAGGCCCCAATGGCCCACCAAGGCAAGCTCTTGCTAGCTAGGAAATAGTCACTGGTATCCTTCTGATGACCATCTTTTTCTCTGGATACCCAGAGGCCAAGCCCGATGATCACCGCTCCGTAGAGAGCAAAAACAATGTAGTCTAGAGTAGAAAAAAGCATGTTGGGAAAACCGGGTGAGATGTCAGTTCGGAATCGGACAAATGTAACGTACTTAATGGACAGTTTCCGTCGGGAGATTCAGTTTCATGAAACAGAAAAAGGTTTTTTACGATGAATATCCGTTGGAATCCGAGAAAAGCGGGTTTTGCTGACAAAACCTAAAAGCTCCTATGTGTAGAATATCAGTACTTTAAAGAGCCAATATCTCGACTACTGGAGAACGCAATGATTGATTTTTCGCTGGATGCCCATCAACAAGGGATTATTGAAAAACATCGTGACTTTAGCGATCGCTTTATCGTCCCTGTGCGTGCGAAATACGATGAATCGTGTGAGTTTCCGTGGGAAGTAGTGCGGGCAGCATATGATGAGGGCATTATTAATGGTCCTGTTCCGTCGGAATATGGCGGTCCTGGACATAATATCCTCGAAGGAGCACTCGCTTCGGAAGAACTAGGCGCCGGATGCATTGGAATCGGCATTTGTATTGATGCTAACTCGCTGGCCTTGACCCCGCTGATTGTAGGAGGATCCGAAGAGCAGAAAAAGCGCGTCTTTGGCGAGTTGATTGAGCGAAAAGGGGTAGCGGCCTACGCGCTAACCGAGCCTAATGCGGGTTCAGATGTGGCTAACATCAAGACAACGGGGTTGAAAAAAGGGGATAAGTACATTATAAATGGCCACAAGCGATTCATCACCAACGGTGAAGTGGCTGCCTATCACACGGTCTTCGCCCTAGCAGATCCAGAACGCGGAGCCCGTAGCCTAACGGCATTCATTGTACCTACGGATGCTCCTGGTGTAGAAGTGATTTCACGCATGCGGAAAATGGGACAGAATGCTTCCGTACAAAATGAAATCAAATACACCGATGTTGAGATACCTCTAGAGAATTGTATCGGAGGCGAGGGGCGTGGTTTTATTCTGGCCATGAAGACGTTTGATCGCACCAGAACAGGAGTTGCAGCACTGGCATTGGGAGCGGGTAGAACGGCTTACGAAACCTCTATGGCGTGGGCGAAAAATCGTATCCAGTTTGGTAAACCGATTACGGCCAACCAGGCCATTGCTTTTATGTTGGCTGATATGGCAACAGAACTGGAGGCCGCTCGCTTGCTAACTTGGAGAGCAGCTTGGGCGTATGACAATGGAGACCGAGCGTTGAACAAACTGTCTGCCATGTCCAAAATGTATGCTTCAGACGTAGCGATGAAAGTAGCTATTGATGCCGTGCAGGTTATGGGTGGAGATGGTTACTCTCGTGATTTTCCAGTCGAAAAGATCATGAGGGACGTGAAACTGTGCCAGATTTATGAGGGTACCAATCAGGTCCAGCGCTTGGTTATTTCCAAGGCTATTCTCAAATAGTCGCTTTCCGATTTAATTGTCCTCGCCTTGTATCGGTTCGTACCTTTGCGACGATTCAACTATTCCTTTGAGCTATGAAAAATTTGACGTGTATCCTGTTACTTTCAGGATTCTTGAGTGCCAATGTCCAAGCCCAGAATGCGGATTCTCTGCGTACCGTGACGCTGGACCCTGTTGTCGTTATCGCTGAGCGCGTAGAGTCTGCTCTTTCGACTTCTACGGTTGGTGTTTCCGTGCTCAATGCGAGGCAATTGGCTTCGATTCCAACCAGAAGCTTTTCAGATGCACTGAATTACCTCCCAGGACTCACGTTTTTGGATGTTGATGGAATGGGCTTTTCTCCGCAAGCCGTAACACGAGGCTTTTACGGTGGTGGAGAAGCCGAATACGTTGTCGTGCTGATTAATGGACGTCCCATTAATACCATCGAGAATGGCTTAGTTAACTGGGATCAGATGCTAGCCAATGCCTCTACTAGTGTAGAAGTGTTGAGAGGAGGTGCATCCTCTCTTTATGGTGACGCAGCCATTGGGGCCGTTATTAATGTCCGAACAGCACCTGTCGAAACAATCAATCGCCAACTATCCGGTAGTATTGGCAGCTCCGGTCTTTTGAATGGCCAGATGTCTATTCAAACCAAAAAATACACAGCTGCTGCCTCATACCGGGCAGTTGATGGATACAGGGATCACAGTACTCGGTCCTCATGGACGGCTCAGGGCGAGGGAGAGGTGCTAAATACCTCTAGAGCTACCGTTAGAGCATCCGCAGCAGTGAATATTCGTGAATACGAAACGCCAGGTCCGCTACGATCCAGCGATGGTTCGCAAGACCGCTCATATAGTCTTCCGTTCTTTCAATTTGACACGGGTTCTGAAGAGACCGTTCGTTTGTCGGTGGAAGCAGATATTAACACGGTACTTGGCGTGATCGAAGTCTCTACATCTTCTGAGTATCGAAATCACGATTTTGTTCGCACATTACCGCTCAGTGCTGACTTCGCTGACACTCAAGAAAGACAAGTGGACGCATTGGGTACGCGCGCGACCATGCGGCTAGCAGATCTGCAATTGCCCCTGCCTATAGCGCATAAGTTGGTTATTGGAGCGGATGCTTTTTCCGCCGGGCTAGATTCTCGTTATTTGCAAATTGCTACGGGTGGAATTGAGGATGCGTATGCCTCTGCTACCGGCGAGAATCGTCCTGAACTCTCAGATGGAAGCGCGAGTCGTGATGGACTGGCTGGTTATCTTCATTTAGACCTGTATCCGACAAGCAAACTCAAGGTGTCTGTAGGAGGAAGGGTGGACCGGATCGAAGACACGTTTGATGAAGTTGAAGGCCTTTCGGAGGCTAGAGAAGGTGCCACTCATGTTGCTGTGAGCCCGAAATTGGGAGTTAATTACCGGTATGTCTCTTCTTCGAGTCAAGTCGGAAACGTCTACGTCAGCTCTTCACGTTCATTTAAAGCACCGACGTTAGATCAGCTTTATGACTTACGGGCGTTTCCGGTACCGTTTCCACCTTACTCGATTCAAATCGCTAATGCAGGGTTGAATCCTCAGTACGGAATTAACTACGAAGTTGGTTTCTATCACAGGTTATCGACTGCTCAGGGCCTTTCTGCTATGCTCAGTGCTTCAGCGTATCGTTTGGATATGAAGGACGAAATCGATTTTTCGTTTGATACCTTTTCCAACATCAATATTGGTGAAAGTCGGCACCAAGGCCTCGAAGTCGGTCTAAACATGGCGGATGAGGACCTTGGGTCCGTCTTTCTGAATTACACGCTCCAGGATGTGACCTATCTGATTGGTGAGAACAAGGGAAATGCAGTTAAAGCGATTCCATTACATTCTTTTAGTGGCGGACTTCAGAAGGAGGTAGGTCCATGGATGGCGAGCCTCACTCTACGGGGCAATCGCAAAATGTATATCGACGATGCCAATACAAGCTTAATGGATGATTACGCGGTAGTAGATGCCCGAATCAGCTATGCTAAAGATGCATATCGCCTAACGTTTGATGCCTTCAACTTGTTGGATAAATCGTACAGTACTACGGCGTATCAGGATCCTGGAGGATCTGAAACTACGTTCTTGTTTCCGGCATCATTGAGAACGATTTCCGTAGGGTTCCAGTTGAGCTGGTAACCGTCAGACGAGGTGCCTCTGGCCATTCGCAAACTGGAATTTAGGCACCTGATAGAGCGTTTAGCGCTGATTTTCACGAATCAAAGGTCCATAAACGCATGAAGTCCAACGAGTTGGAGCTCGTTGGACTTCAATATTGGCTCCCCGGGTAGGATTTGAACCTACGACATTTCGGTTAACAGCCGAATGCTCTACCACTGAGCTACCGAGGAATTTCGCTCAAACAAATTATTGAGCGGCCCCAAATATACCGTGATGTGAGACCTTGAGCAAGTCCCTTTTCAGAGATTTCAACATTGAACACAAATTACTTATTGGAGGGCGAAATCGACCAGACATGGTTAGCTCAATCTATGTCGGAAGAATGCCATCAGGATTGATTTCGACCTAGGTTACATCGCTGATTCCTCTTTCCTTTTTAGGCAATCCGTTTAACGGTCACCAAGTGTTGTTTCAATGCGGCTTTAAGAGTGGATTCGTTTCACTAATGCCCAAACGGGCGGACTACTCTAATGAAATCTGTCTTTACACGTCTTTTCATCATCGGAACGGTTTTTATAGCCGGATGTGAAGGAGCCCTGGTACCTCTTAGTGACGCAAACGATGTACCGATCGACGAGCGCTTACTCGGCGAATGGATGGCTCTGGACGACGAGCAGGAGGCCTCAATCATTACGATTTGGGCATTCAATGACACGGAATACTACATGGAGTGGAAGGAAGAGGATGAGGATGAAGAAGCCGCCGCTGATACCATGCGGATTAGGGCTTTTTCGACAGAACTGAAGGACTATATGTTTACCAATATCCGATGCATTAACTGTGAGGAGGATGAGACGGAATGGTTTTTCTATCGATACGCTTTTGAAGGCGATGACCGGCTGGCCGTCCAAGGCATTCGGAACAGGCATTATCGAGATGCGATGTCAGAAATGACGCGATCCAAGGATGTGCGAAAATACGTTCGTGCTCATCTGAATGATGAGGACTTTATGGAGGAGGATATCGCCTATTTCGAGCGGATTAAGTAAATAAAGGCCGTGGGGGCGCCTCCCGGCGCCCCCACAACGTCTTGTGCAATCGTGGTTTCTAGCGGGTCTCGAACCAGGATATAAGATTCAGTGATTCCTTTCGAGTATCTTGACCGTAACGAGACAGCACTCAACGTATATGATGCATTTTTGGGGCGTAAGAGGCTCCATTCCAACTCCTGGCAGCGAAACCGCGCGATACGGTGGCAATACGTCCTGTATTTCTTTATCGCTGGATGAGACCCATACGCTGGTTTTAGATGCAGGATCGGGGCTTAGGGTATTAGGTCAACAAACCTTTGCCAAGCCCCACGTGTTTTACTTCTTGCTGTCTCACGTGCATTGGGATCATATTCAAGGTTTTCCGTTTTTTCGTCCCATCATGGATCCCGACGTGAAAATTATCTTTTTGAACGATGAAGGTGCGACTGTGTCTGATGCTGTGCTAGGCCAGATGGATGGGGTTCGTTTTCCGATAACCCGAAATGAGTTGAAGGCGAACATAGTCTGTGGTTCGCAGGACTATCAGTCAGCCTTCGATCTGTTTGGCGTGACGTGTACTGAAGTGAATATGCTTCACGAGGGAGCTTGTTTTGGTTTCCGAGTTACCCGTGATGATGGTGACTGGGTTTATATGACGGATAATGAGCTACCTGCGGACGTGCAAAGCGACGAAATGCATCGATTAGTGGATTTTACATCAAGTGCTGACGTGCTGATTCACGATGCATAGTACACCGATGCTGAAATGCAGGAAAAGAAGGGTTGGGGCCACAGCTCTTTTGAGCAGGCTTGCTCCTTTGCCATCAAGGCTAACGTCAGACAGTTAGTCCTTTTTCACCATGATCCTTCGCGCAGCGACGAGCAGTTAGAAGCAATGCTAACCCAGGCGAATGAGTGGGTTGAGCATCAGGATGCTGAATTGGATGTCATTCTGGCACGTGAGGGCCTAGCGGTCTAGGCCCTCACGTGCCATGAATGTGGCGCACCTAGAGGAGGATCAGATAGGTGATCTTAGCAACGCCGACGGTGCTATTCATCAGGAAGTCAGCGCGTGGATCAAATAATGTTTCGTTATCACCCGTCGCATGGTAGGACGTATTCAGGACAAGAAAGAGGTCTGAACCCGGCGTATGAATCCAATCAATGCGAATATTGGCATTCACGTTTCTGGAGAAGTTGTCGTACTGAATCAGGGCTTTTGCAAACAGCTTTCGACTCACACTAGCCAAAATATCTACAGAGGCCGTGGTGGCGCTAAATTCTCCATTGTCGATAGGCAGGTCAATAATACTCTTTGACACGCCACCACCTAATGTGAGATGCTTGGACTGGCGGTACCCAATCGTTCCCCTGAGATCCGTACGGTCTCCTCCGTAAAACCCACCTGTTTCGGTGCGAAGAGTGGCTGAAAACTTTCGTCCCGGATCGGTCATAACGGTTACACCCAGCCGACTGAATGTATAATCATCGGCCACGATTTCTGCGTTTGGTCGAATTCGGAAGGGACCTTCCAATCGGTCGAACTCAGTTGATCCGGAAATACGGATCTGGTCTCGCTCGCGCGAGGTGCCACCTAGACTGTAATGAGCTGACCATGACTGTAAATCGCCATCTTGGCCATTGGTGTGAATACCCATCACATGAGCCGTTGCTTGGCGGAAAAATCCTTTCTCAAGAAACGGACTGTAGGTAAGTGTACTCGTGGTCTGGCGCATATCACGCCGCCTGACAAAACCGAGGGCCGGATTATAGTTCTCGCCTACACTGGTGTACGATAGACTCGCTCCGTAGATATCAGTGCGGTAATTCACTCCAATGTGCCCGGCAACGTCATTCAGATCACTATTGGTCTGGCGCACATCGGTATACCAAGCATTAAAACTACTGGCTGAACCAAATCGCTGGCTTACATCCACTCCTAGGGCTCTATTCCACTGCCCATCGCGATCATAGTTGGTGAAAATGACACCGGCCGATCCTCGTTTCATGAAGTTGGTCTGCACGCGTGCGACCGCATTGTTGGCAGATTCCTTACCGAATATGCGTCCTAGTTTTTCTCCAATCGTGCCTTCATCCGGGCCCGTTTCAATGTTAATCAGTCCAATATTGAAGCGTCCAACCTGTCCGGTCATTCTAGATCCGGCAATAATAGATTCCGAAAGACCAATACGTCTAGAGAAGAAGGTCTGCGTGCTACGAGAATTTCCGTGTTCAAATATTCCTGACCGCTCTAGGAAGAACTCACGTTTCTCAGGAAAGAAGAGACTGAAACGAGTCAGGTTAAGCTGAGTGTTGTCGGCTTCTACTTGTGCAAAATCAGTGTTGACCGTCAGATCCAGTGTCAAGTTGGATGTAATGCCATACTTCATGTCGAACCCGGCATCATAATTCGAATCGGACTCCGTGCGTTCAAACGCAAGGTCTTCTCGAACTTTCTGGGCACCCGTAATAAAGTACGGTTTCAATTCGATGTTCTTCCCACGTCGGATATTTTTCAGTCCGGTAAGCCGTCCGTAACGAGATACCGTCTTAATATCATCGCTATACCCGGTTCCATAGGAGAGGGGAATAAGCGGCCAGTTCTGGATTTCATTCTTTCTGTTCACGGTACGGCGCATCCAGAGACCAAACGTTAAATCATCGCCCTCCGGAAAACGAAGCTGGCGAAACGGAATGCGTACTTCCATAGACCAGCCGTCGTCATTGATTACGGTCTCACTGCTGAAAACGGCATCCCAACTGTAAGAGTCGATCGTCATGTGTTCATCAGCGATAAGCGCATCATCTTGCGTACCGAGTGCATTCATTTCAAACAGAAATGCATTTCGGCCGTCTAGAAAGGTATCAATACCGATGTAGGCGTGATCATCACGATCATTTCTACCACCGCGTTCCATGTTTTTGGCGCGGATCAAATGGGGCTCTTTGTCTGAGAACTGGAATGCGAAATAGAGGAAATCTCTATCATAGGCGACTTTTGCCCAACTTTGTTCTGTCGGCTCAGCTCCCTCATTTGGCCAGCGCTGTACAAAGTCAGACATCGCGGGTACCCGACTCCAGATGGCGTCGTCGAGTCGACCATCAACTCTGGGTGCATCGTCTGCAAAAACAGCTTCAATGGATGGGACGGGTGCGTCCTGAGCGAAGGCTGTTCCTGAGAACAGGCATAGGAGGGCGATTACAAGAAGACTTCCTTGCTTCATTTGATGATTTGTCTGGGTGACGAGATAGTAACGAACGCTTCTTCCAAGATCGTCGCAATATAAGAGAAGTGAAAGGAGCGTAAAAACGATATGTTTGGTTGTATTGAGTAAAGGTTCTGTCGTACCATTCGGCCTGCTAATCGGTAGAGCCACGCTCTCTGGTTCAAAAGCGTCTGTGGCGGAATTGGTAGACGCGCTGCGTTCAGGGCGCAGTGGGCGCAAGCCCGTGGGGGTTCGACTCCCTTCAGACGCACCAAAGGGCGGTTTTCGAAAGAAAACCGCCCTTTTTATAGGGTGCAACTTTCGCTAGATGGCCTTCTATTTTCGCACATAGGAATCCACTACATCTTGGTCGTAGCGTTCCAATGTGCGGGCATGCCACGCTTGATTAATTTTCCAGATTGGATCAGGATGCGTTGACTCCCAATATTCAAATGATTGGGTAAGTCGATTAACGACTTCAGGGTGGAGTGAAGCGACATTAGTTGACTCCGAGATATCATTCGACAAATCGAATAGCCACGTTTCCTGCGACGGCGTACGGACTAATTTCCAGTCTCCTGTTCGAACCGCGGCACCCCACTGCATCTTCCAGAATAACGTATCGTGCGGCGCAGTCATGTCGAGCCCTGTGAGGTGAGGAATTAGGTCTGCACCATCGTAGGACCGGTCTCCTGGCAAGGTGCCTCCTGCGGCTGAAAGGAAGGTGGGGACGATATCGAGAGTTGAAACGGGGTCTACAAATAGGGTGCCTTCTGGAATGACACCAGGCCAAGACATCAAGTAGGGGACCCGATTGCCGCCCTCAAGAGCTGTTCCCTTGGCTCCACGGAGCGGTGCGTTGAGAGAACCGTTATATGGCATAGCACCTCCATTGTCGTTTGTGAAGACCACAAGTGTGTTTTCTCTGAGGCCCAACTCATCAAGCGTCGCCAACACCTTACCAATATTGTCGTCCACGCTTCTCGTCATAGCCACGTTTTTGGCCCGAACTTGCGTCTCAAATCGATTGAGTTCTTCGGCAAGGTAGTCTTTTTTGGCCTGCATGGGTGTATGAGGCGCTGTGAAGGAGAGGAATAGGAAAAAAGGCTCGTTTCGATGTCGGGCGATGAAATCAACAGCTTGATCTCCAAACTCATCGGTTAGGTAAGTCAGCGAATCCGCTGGGACTGCCTCCATTCCCTGTTCTATGATGTTCACGTTACCTGAGAAATAAGGTCCACTTCCTTTTCGCATTCCAAAGAATTCGTCGAAGCCGCGATTGGTTGGATGAAAATGGTCTTCTAGACCGAGGTGCCATTTTCCAACAAGTCCGGTAGCATAGCCTTCGTCTTTGAGCAGATCGGCAATAGTGCGTTCTGAAAGAGGAAGCCCTCGTGCTGAATCCGGTACCGATGGGTCAGGAACGCCGGGTAGATTCAGTTCATGCCCAAATCGTTGCTGATAGCGCCCCGTCAACATTCCTGCGCGCGAAGGAGAACAAACGGAAGCGGTAACGTAGCCGCTCGTAAACCGAGCACCTGACGAAGCGAGTGCATCTAAGTGGGGAGTCTTGTAATCTGCACTTCCTTGAAACCCGAAGTCAGCGTATCCGGCATCATCCGAGAATAGAATGATGAGGTTTGGCGGCGGTGGTTCGGAAGTACATCCTGTGGCTAGAAAACAGCACACCAAGGGGATGATAAGCCTAGAGGCGAAACCGGGTACAAAGGCACTCTTGCCTTTAGTGTGTACCTTTTCCATTCGAAGTAAAAAAAACATGTTGTCCGGGTATGAAATCTCTTAACGGCACCTATTCTTTAAGCGCAGAGCAGAAGCAGTTTTACAGGGAAAATGAGTTTATCAAGCTCAAGAATGTACTTTCCGCAGATGAAATCGCCTACTTCGAGACCGTAATTACCGATCAGGTTAGCAGATTGAGTCCAAATCTTGCCCCGTTGGAGGCTAGGGACACCTATGGTAAGGCATTTATTCAAATCACCAACATTTGGAAGAGGAATGAGGCTGTAAAGCAACTCGTATTTTCTACTCGCTTGGCCGGTATTGCCTCTACATTAATGCAAGTTGATGGTGTGAGACTTTATCATGATCAAGCGCTTTTCAAGGAAGCTGGCGGGGGATATACGCCCTGGCATGCCGACCAATACTATTGGCCCCTTGAGAGTCCTAAATGTATCACGGCTTGGATTCCCTTGCAGCAAACAAGTCTGGCGATGGGGGCGCTCGAGTTCAGCGCGGGAAGCCAGCACCTTTTATCGGCAAGGGGATTGGCCATCAGCGATGACAGCGAGGTTGCCATCGAGCAGATGCTCACTGCTTCAGGCTGTGACCGTGTAATTGAGCCTTTTGATCTTGGAGAAGTAAGTTTCCACTCGGGATGGCTCTACCATCGAGCCGCTCCGAACACGACAGAGCATACTCGAAAGGTCATGTGTGTGATCTACATGGATAAGGAAATGATCTTGAAGGCACCTTCGCATGCGGACCAACAACGGGACTGGCATACATGGTGTCCGGGTGCCCGGGTTGGAGAGCCCATTGATACACCTCTCAATCCTATACTTTTCGAAACCAATTAACCGGAGCTGTCGGATCTTTTTGTCCCAGCAGGGTTGTATACCATCGATTTTACTTCATAATCCGATATTGAACATGTCTCACTATCATCGCTTCTGTACGTTTTTGGTTCTCCTGCTCATTGCGCCACCTGTTGTTGGACCTTCTGCCTTTGCACAGACCCTGACCCTGACCTCAAAGGCCGTGCAACACATTGATGCGTCTGGTGATGAATTTGTGTATTTCAATCTAAGTGACGCGCTAATCGTCACCCCAGAAGCCGCGGGATTTGGAGGTTGGGATATTGCTTTTCAAGGGACCAATATTAAAGTGAATGGTGCTTCTCAGTTATTAGACCAATCCTACGAAGAGATGACCGTGGCACCGGAAGAAGGGTACACGCTGAATGAGGATGGTACGTCTGAACTCCCAAGCGGCAGCGACTCAGGGTGGTTCAGTTACGACTTTAATACGCACGTGATCTCGCCTGCAGCTAACAAAACCATTGTGTTGAAGACCCACGATGGCAAGTACTGCAAAATTGAGATCACGGACTATTACAAAGTCGTGTTTACTGAAAACGGTCCGGCTCCGACGCCTCGGTATTATTCCTTCCGGTTTACGTTGCAGGCGGACGGCTCAGGCGCATTCGAATAGGGGACCATTATTGACCCATGATCTGCTGAATATCTGAGTCAATGTTGTTCATTTCCCAATTCATGAGTGAAACGGGAATCATTCCTGCTTTGTTGAATTCGTCCATGAAATCATACAGCGAGAACGCATCTCCTTTCTCTCGGGCGTACTCGGCAAAGAGGCGTTCAACCTCCAGTTTACCAATCACATAGCTGGTACCGTAAGCAGGTTGACGCAGGTAGAAGTGCTGTTCATGCTGAATCGTACTACCGTCCCACGGTAGGTAGCCACGTGGCGTCCACTTGTCGGCAAATTTTGTAGCCTCTTCTAGAGTCATGACACCGCCGTGTTGGTAAAGACCGCCTAATGCTCTCGCCGCTCGCTGAGCCAATAAAATCCAAACAAGCTCACGGGCTTGAGGGCGGTTGTCAAACAAACCAGCGTGCATCATCATTTCCTCGAAACCTGTTGCAAAGCCTTCGGCTCGACCGTCAAAAATGTTGTACCACAATGGGTTGGAGCGGATTGGGCTTGGGTGTGGTTCGAGTTCCATACGTGCCAAATCGATCCAGTGATAGTGATGAGTACGCATGACGAGTTCGTCTCGATAGCCTACCTCGGAGAAGAATCCACGTAAGCCATCGGCCTTCGTAAACTGTCCGATGCGCTCCCGCATGGCGCCTTCCATGTAATCTTTGATTGGAAGGATTTCCTCTTCCTCTAGAAAGTCCATGTACTCATCTACGGCCGCGTTCAATTTGCGATCATACTCTTGCTTAGAGGAAATTCGTCTCAATGCCGGAAGTCTACGATTTCGGTTTTCTTCCAATCGCAGGGCGGTGTGAGCACGTGCCAGTTCACGTTTGAGAAGAAGCTCTTCTTCCTCCCAGGTTAGATTTATATAATGGATGTTTTTTAAAGCCCAGGTTAGGTTCTCTTTCCCTACACCGGAAGGACCGTTTTTGGAGTAGGCTTCCTGCTGCAGCCAGGTTGCGAACGAATCGCTGGCTTCGCGCGCTGCTTTGGCAGCGCGCGCAAGGGCCGGCCGATCGCCTTGGACGCGATCGACCCATGAGGCGAGCGCTTCCGATTGCTCTTGAATGCTGATAATGCCTTTCATCCAAAGATCTCTGGCATTGCCCGTGAGATTGATCCGAGCCTGTTCATAGAGCAACGGCATCATTTCGAGTCCGTGTTGGATGTGCGCTCCATCTTTGTCCGAAAGGGGATAATCGTAATAGGATACTTCCAGAGATCCTTCAATGATGGGACCTTCGCGCGAAGGAACGTCCGTTGGGTTTGGGTAAAAATAGACGTAGTAGGCTGGATCACGCTCCCACGGTTTCAGAACGCGGTGGTCAAAATCGAGTCCATTCATTTCGGCCCTAATGAGATGCCAATCCACTTTGTGCTCGGTCGTCCAGTCATTGAGTGGGAAAGCAT